>DASVZI010000048.1:0-33181 GCA_036391735.1 Rhodocyclaceae bacterium | reverse complement strand
ATGGTCACGGTGACCACCAGGCTGCCGTAGACGCGCCCCCGGGCGGCATCGGGGTAGTTGAGATTGCCGACGCGCTCGACCTTCTGGCGCCAGTCCTCGACATATTGAGCGAAGCGGTATTCCGAAACGCGCGGGCGGTAGAACTCCTTGCGCGGCCGCTTGTTGTACTCGTCGACGTTGCGGGCGATCTCGCCCTCCAGGCGCACCATGGCGAGGGCATTGCTGGCGAGGTCGAGACCGGAGACGTTGGGCGTCGGCGTCGGCGGAGCGGGGTCGCGCCGGTTCACCTGCGGCACGGCCTTGGTGCTGGTGATGCTGGTCATCATGCGCCGCTGCTCGGCCTCGAGCGCCGCCACGCGCTGATGCGCCTCGACCACGGCATCGCCCTCGCGCGCGCTCTTCGAGGGCGGCAGCGGCGTCGCCGCGATGCGGTTCTCGGCCGTGTTGCCGCCGCCGTCGAGGTTGGTCTGCGCCTTGGCCTGGGCGTCCTTGGGCCGGGTCGCGCTCTTGGCGTTGACCAGGATGACGTCCAGCGCCTGTTCGGTGGCCCGGCCGAGCGCCTCGGGCAGCTTGAAATGAATCGACAACACGATCGCGTGCAGCACGACGGACACGCCCAGCGCCAGCGTCAGGTTGCGCTGCGCGGGGTCCATGGCGGCCAGCGGCGCCGGCCAGTTGAGCGATGGTGGCATGGCGCGGAATTCTACTCCGCGGTCTCCTCGTCCCCCAAAGCCGCATCAGACGCCTCGCTGCCCAGCAATTCGGCGTATCGGGCGCGCACCTCCGCCTCCAGCAGGTCGATCTGCTCGACGGCCAGCTTTACGCGCGTGCCGCGATCGAGCGCCGGCAGCGAGGGCACGCGCAGCACCAGCGGGATGCGTTCGAGGCGGACCAGGCTCTCCTTCAGCACCGCGGCCGTCGGCTCCTGCTGGTTCTCCTGGGCCAGCCAGCGCAGGCACCAGTAGCGCTCCATGCCGCGCTGCAGCTCGGCATAGGCGGCGTAGGTCAATTCGAAGTCGCGCAGCGCGGCGAGGAACTCGGCCGACTTGGCGGCAAAGGGCGGCGCCTCACCGCGCAGGCAGGCGATCAGCTGCCACTGGTTGATGAGGTCGCAGTAGCGCCGCAGCGGCGACGACGACCAGGCGTAGCAGTCGACGCCCAGGCCCTCGTGCCCGGCAGCCACGGTGCTCATGCGCACCTTGCCCGCCGTTTGCACGCGATAAAGGCCGGCGACCTTGGCGTCGCGCAAGAGCGCGCCCCAGGTCGAGTTCGCGACAATCATCAGTTCCGCCACCAGGGTATCGAGCGGGCTGCCGCGCGGCCGCTCGTCGATGCTCACGCGGCCGCGGCCCTGGGGCGTCTCGACGTCCCAGTCGACGTGGTAGTTGTAGTCCTTGCGGTTCTGCTGGCCGGTCGCGCCGCGGCCCGCCTCCAGCACGGTGGCGAGTTCCCACAGCCGCTTGAGCTCGTTGCGGAAGGGGAATTCCGGCAGGCCGTCGGCGAGCGTCGCGGCGTTGAACAGCGGCTCGATGTCGTGATGGCGCAGGTTGGCTGCCACCGGCACCCGCTCGAGCCGGCTTTCGCGCGCCACGATGCGCAGGTCGGCGGCGACGTCGAGGTAGAGCGAAATGGCCGGCACGGTTCGCCCTTCGGCCAGCGTGAAGCGATCGACGATGTCCTCGGGCAGCATGGTGATCTTGCGGCCCGGCATGTAGACCGTGGACAACCGCTCGCGGGCGATGCGCCCGAGATCGGAATCGGGGGCCAGTCCCAGGCCCGGCGCGGCGATGTGGATGCCGACGCGCATCGAGCCGTCCGCGTTGACGGCGACGGAGAAGGCGTCGTCGATCTCGGTGGTGTGGGCGTCGTCGATGGAGAAGGCGCTGACGTCGGCGACCGGCAGGTCCCCGGGCTCGGCCGGCGGCGCGAAGGACGGAAAGTCGGTGCCGCGCGGGAAGTACTCGAAGAGGAAGCGGCCCAGATGGTAGTCGTGGGTGTCCACGACGGCGCCGCAGCGCGCGAGCAGCCGCGGTGCCGCGAGGCCGGTCTCGGCACACGCCGCCTCCAGCGCCTTGGTCTCGAGCTTGTTGCGGTCGGGCTTGTAGAGCAGCTCGCGCAGCAGCGGCGCGAACTCGGCCGGCAATTTATCCGCCTTCAGCTCGGCCACCATGCGCTCGACGGCGAGCGTCTGCTGGCGCTTCTTCTCCAGGCCGGCCAGGGCCGCCTTGAGGATGTCCGGCGGGGCCTTGCGGAAGCGGCCCTTGCCCTTGCGATGGAAGTAGATCGGGGCGGCATGCAGCCGCAACAGCACGGCGGCAGCCTCGACCGGCCCCGGCTTGTGCCCGGCGTAATCGGCGGCGAATTCCTCGAAGCCGAACTCGTTGTCGCCGCAAGCCTCCCATAGGAAATCCACGTCGATCTCGGCAGCCGCAGCCTCGGCCCGCTCCAGCAGTTCGGCCGGCGCCGGCGCCTCGAAGCGCAGCAGCACGTTGGCGGCCTTCACCTTCGAGCGCTTGCCAGAGGGCAGCTCGACCTGCAGCGAGGTGTTGTTGTCGGCGAGGACCGCTCCGGCGCGGAAGGCGCCGTCTTCCTCGAAAAGCACGTTCATGGGATGGGGTTGAGACTGGGGAGGCGCTGATTATACCGGCGGCACCCGCCGGCCGATGCGGCTGCGGCCGCGGCGTCAGTCGGCGAAGTCGAGCACGGCGTCGAGCACGTCGGGCCAGCGCGTGAAGCTGTGGTCGCCGCCGGCGAGCACTGTCTGACGTGCCCCCTGGTACCTGGCCGCCGCCTGGCGATAGTCGAGCGTCTGGTCGCCGGTCTCCACCAGCAGCCAGAAGTTCTCCGGATGCGACAACCGCGGCACTTCGATGGCTCGCAGTTCCTCGATGTGCTGCGGCGTAAACTCGAAGCTTTCGCCGGTGTAGAGGTTTTGGTGCGGCCCCACGTAGTCGGCGAGCTGAAGGTGCGCGACAACCGCGGGATTGACCAGGACGGCGCGCAGGCCGTGGCGCTCCGCCAGCCAGGTCGCGTAGTAGCCCCCCAGCGAGGAGCCGACCAGCATCACGGGCTTCCCGGCTGCCGCGATCAGCGCTTCGGCCAACGCGATTGCCTCGCGCGGCGAGGGCGGCAGCTGCGGACAGGCGAAGCGCTCGCCGATCCCCAGCGCTTCCATGCGCGCCTTCAGGGCCTGCGCCTTCTTCGATTGCGGCGCGCTGGTGAAGCCGTGGAGATAGAGCAGGGTGCCGATCACGGCGTCCAGTCGACCCAGCCGTAGTGCGCGGTGAGCAGCACCACGATGCCGAAGGCGATGCGGTACCAGGCGAACACGGTGAAGTCGTGGCTGGAGATGTAGCGCAGCAGCCAGCGCACGCAGAGGAAAGCCGAGGCGAAGGCGGAGATGAAGCCGACGCTCCACATGCCGATGTCGTCGAAGCTGAGCAGCGCGCGCTCCTTGTAGAGCAGGTAGAGCGTCGCCGCGATCAGCGTCGGGATGGCGAGGAAGAACGAGAACTCCGTGGCGGCGCGGCGCGAGAGCCCGACGAACAGGCCGCCGATGATGGTTGCGCCCGAGCGGGAGGTGCCGGGGATCAGCGCAAAGGCCTGGCAGAAGCCGAGCTTGAGCGCGTCGAGAGCCGTCAGGTCGTCTACGCTGTCGACGCGCACCCGATGCTTGCGCTTTTCCGCCCACAGGATCACGAAGGCGCCGACGATGAAGGCCAGCGCCACCGGGATCGGCTTGAACAGGTTGGCATCGATCACCTTCTTGAGGACCAGGCCGAGAATCGCCAGCGGCAGGAAGGCGATGAAGAGATTGACGGCGAAGCGCTGCGCGGCGACGTCGCGGGGCAACCCTGAAAGCACTGCGGCTATCTTCGCGCGGTACTCCCAGCACACGGCCAGGATGGCGCCGGACTGGATGACGATTTCGAACAGCTTGCCTTTTTCGTCGTTAAAATGAAGCAAGTCCCCGGCGAGAATGAGGTGACCTGTGCTGGAGACTGGCAGGAACTCCGTGAGCCCCTCGACGATGCCCAGAACCAACGCATGAATGAGGGGGATCAGGTCCATGACAAGTGGAGGCGACTCGTTGAGAGGCGGGCGAGTGTAGCATGGCGAAAAAGATTCCCGTAGCGCAGCTCAAGCCCGGCATGTACATCTGCGACCTGGGCGCCGACTGGATGGATCATCCGTTCCTGCGCAATCAGTTCGAGGTCGACGACGAGGCAACCGTCCGCAAGATCGCCGACGCCGGCATCCACGAGGTTTACATCGATCCGGATCGCGGCCTCGACGTCGCCGACGCGCCTACCGAGCACGAGGTGCGCGAGGAGATCGAGGCGGAGATGCTGCGCGTCGCGGAGGCGCCCCTGCAAGTCCGCCGGGTCACCACCCGCGAGGAACTCGGCCGTGCCCGCGTCGTGCACGATCAGGCCAATCGCATAATCCACAACATCATGACCGACGTGCGGCTCGGCAAGCAGGTGCAGGTCGAGGCGGTCGAACCGGTGGTCGAACAGATGACCGAGTCGATCCTGCGCAACTCGGGTGCACTGCTGTCGCTTTGTCGCGTCAAGAACAAGGACGACTACACTTTCCAGCATTCGGTGTCGGTATGCGCACTGCTGGTCGCGTTCTGCCGAGCCGCGGGACTCGACGCGCAGACCATCCACCTCGCCGGCATCGGCGGACTGCTGCACGACATCGGCAAGGTTTGCGTCCCGAGCGGCCTGCTCAACAAGCCGGGGCGCTACACCGAGGAAGAGTTCTCTCGGATGAAGAACCACGTCGTCGAGAGCAAGCGCATTCTCGACGCTACCGAAGGCATCAGCGAGATATCGGTGCAGGTCGCCCACCAGCACCATGAGCGCTATGACGGGTCGGGCTACGCGCTAGGCCTGAAAGGCGAGGACATCTCCCAGATGGGTCGCATGGCGGCGATCTGCGACGTGTATGACGCCATCACCTCCGATCGCGTCTATCACAAGGGCATGGCGCCGCACGAGGCCCTGCGCAAGATCTTCGAGTGGAGCAAGTTCCACTTCGATCCGCTGCTGGTGCAGCAGTTCATGCGCGCCACCGGCATCTATCCGGTCGGCACGATGGTCATGCTCGAGTCGGGCCGCATCGGCGTCGTGCTCGAGCAGTCGGAGGTCAGCCTGCTGCAGCCGCTGGTGCGCGTCTTCTACGACAGCAAGCGAATGCAGTACATCACGCCGGCGGAGGTCGACCTCGCCAAGCCGATGGGCCGCGGCGGCGCCGACAGGATCCTCGGCCACGAGACGCCGGAAAAGTGGGGCATCAAGCTCGAGCAGTTCATGTAGCGGCGCCGCGCGTCGCCTCCTCCAACTCGCTCAGCCAGGCCAGCGCATGCTTGCGCGTCTCGCCGCACATCTCGGACGAAGGCTGCAGCCCCGCGCAGCAGGCGGGACGATCGGGACTGTCGAAGATCGCGCAGCGCATCTCGAGGGTGAGGTGAACGCAAGGCACGCCCGCCGGCTTGCCGAGGCTGCTGATCGAGGGCGCGATGCAACAGGCGCCGCAACCGGCACGGCAGCTCAACGGCACAACCGGTCCACGCGCTCCTGCGCGGCCGCGATGGCGGCATCGCGGCCCTTCTCGTCGAGATATTCCCGTTCGCCGGCGTTGTTGTAGCGGAACACGCGACTGCGCTGCAGGGTATCGAGGTCGCCGCGCGCGTTCGCACAGTTGCGCTCGGCATTGCGACGCTCCTGCTCGGCGAGTTCCTGCTGCTGCTGCTGCTTGGCACGGCGGACGTTGGATTCCTGCAGTTGGCTGCGCCAGTCGCCGGCACGCGACGCCGCCTGGGGATCGGCGGGCATTTGCGGCTTGATCTTGACGGTGCCGGCCTTGCCGTCCGGCGGCGGCACATCGGAGAAATGCGTGCGTCCGTTGGCGTCCACCCATTTGTAGGTCTGGGCGGCGCCCGAAGCGGGCCCGAGCAATGCCAGCAGGGCGGCGGCCGGCAGCAGGACAAGCTTCAAGTCCATGGCGGGCTCAGAATCCCAGGATGCCGCGGAGGGCCTTGGCGCCTTCCTTGACGGCATCCACCGGGGTGGCCGGCGATCCTTCGGCGTCGCCGCGCGATGTCTCGCCGGCATTGCCGGCGCGCCGCCCCGCCGCAGTCGGCGTCTTCATGCCCAGCATCGCCATCACCGTGGACTTCTGCCGCAGCTTGACGGCCCAGTCCGGCTCCCACACCACCTTCGGGTCCTTCGGCCGCGGCGGATGAATCAGATTGAGCTCGTCGCCGTAGGCGATGAAGCGCATCATCGCCGCCTCGCCGGCGCCCGCCACCGCGGCCGGGACGGTGCATTCGGTCGCTTGCGGCGGCATCACGACCTGCTCCTTGATGAGGCGCGCGACGTCCGCGTTCGGCAGCCAGGTCATCAGGGCGTCACCGAAGATGCGGCGCTCGCTCGACGACCACATCACCATGTCCTTGCCGCCGGCCGTCGCGGCAACCACCGTGGCGAAGTAACCGAGCGCGTGCGGCACCTTCTGCCAGCGGGCCGTCACGCCGCCGCCGGCGGTCTTTTCCGCGACATCGAGCGAAACCGGCGCGAGGAAGTCGTGCCCGTCGTCGACGCTGAAACGGATTTCGGGAGAGTAGTTGCCGGCGATCGCGTGGTCGCCGATCAGCGAGGCATCGGCCGGCACCCGCGTCGAATCCTGCTTGTTGGGCCAGTCGCCATAGCCGCGGTTGCGTGCCGGGGAGGGCGGACGCTGGCCGCTGAGGCGCAGCGCGAACAGGTCGGCCGGCATGCCCTTGCCGGCGGTCATGGTCGAAAAGTCGATCACCAGCGGCTGGCCGGGGCGCGTCTTCTCGCCGCAACCCCAGTAGATCAACAGGCGGCCCTTGGGCTTCTCGACGTCGTCGGGCCAGCTTTCGGTCGGCTCACGTTCCGGCTTGACCGTGACCGGCGTGACGAGCGGCAACGCCTCGCCCATCTTCATGCCCGGCGGAATGCGATGGCTGGCGGCCGGCTCGGGCGCCGACTGCTGCGAGCCGAGTTGCAGCAGCATGCTGCGGCGGGCGCCACCGCCGCCGCCCATCATCATGGCGGCCATATCCATGCCGCTGCCGCCCATCGGCATTCCGGCGGAGGTTTCGGCCGAAAGCCAGTAGGTGGCGATCGGGGGCTTCTGTTGCTGTGTCTGGGCGAATGCGGCGCCAGCGAGTGCAAGGGCGCCGCAGACAACGACTCCGCTGCGTTTCATGGTTCCCCTCCCGGTCACGGATAGGGGAAATCTTACACCCTGTCGGCGTCGGGGTTTGTGACCGCCGTCACTGTGCCTTGCGGTAGATCTCCGCGCCGCTGCCGACGAACTCGGCCGATTTTTCCTCCATGCCGCGGGCAAGCGCCTCGCTTTCCGTCATGCCGTGACTGGCGGCGAAGTCGCGCACGTCCTGGGTGATCTTCATCGAGCAGAAGTTGGGCCCGCACATCGAGCAGAAGTGGGCCAGCTTCGCGCCCTGCTGCGGCAGCGTCTCGTCGTGGAACTCGCGCGCCTTGTCGGGATCGAGGCCGAGATTGAACTGGTCCTCCCAGCGGAACTCGAAGCGGGCCTTGGACAGCGCGTTGTCGCGCGCCTGCGCACCCGGGTGGCCTTTGGCAAGATCGGCGGCGTGCGCGGCGATCTTGTAGGCCATGATGCCGTCCTTGACGTCCTGCTTGTCGGGCAGCCCGAGGTGTTCCTTGGGCGTCACGTAGCAAAGCATCGCCGTGCCGTACCAGCCGATCATCGCCGCGCCGATGGCGCTGGTGATGTGATCGTAGCCCGGCGCGATATCGGTGGTGAGCGGACCGAGGGTGTAGAAGGGCGCTTCGCCGCACAGCCGCAGCTGCTCGTCCATGTTGTGCTTGATCATGTGCATCGGCACGTGGCCGGGGCCTTCGATCATCACCTGGCAATCGTGCTTCCACGCGATCTGCGTCAGCTCGCCGAGCGTCGCCAGTTCGCCCATCTGCGCGGCGTCGTTGGCGTCGTAGATCGAACCCGGACGCAGGCCGTCGCCGAGCGAGAAGCCGACGTCGTAGGCCTTCATGATGTCGCAGATTTCCTCGAAGTGCGTGTAGAGGAAATTCTCCTTGTGGTGCGCCAGGCACCATTTGGCGAGGATCGAGCCGCCGCGCGAGACGATACCCGTCATGCGCTTGGCCGTCAGCGGCACATAGCGCAGCAACACGCCGGCATGGATGGTGAAGTAGTCGACGCCCTGCTCCGCCTGCTCGATCAGCGTGTCGCGGAATATCTCCCAGGTCAGCTCCTCCGCCTTCCCATCAACCTTTTCCAGCGCCTGGTAGATGGGCACCGTGCCGATCGGCACCGGGGAATTGCGCACGATCCATTCGCGCGTCTCGTGGATGTTCTTGCCGGTTGACAAGTCCATCACGGTGTCGCCGCCCCAGCGGATCGCCCAGGTCATCTTGTCGACCTCTTCCTGAATCGAGGAAACCAGCGGGCTGTTGCCGATGTTGCAGTTGATCTTCACCAGGAAGTTGCGCCCGATAATCATCGGCTCCGCTTCCGGATGGTTGATGTTCGCGGGAATGATCGCGCGGCCGCGGGCGATCTCGTCCCGCACGAATTCCGGCGTGATGGCCTTGGGGATCGCCGCGCCGAAGCTTTCGCCCTTGTGCTGCGCCTTCAGCAGTTCGGAAAGCCCTTCAAGCTTCTGGTTCTCGCGGATGGCGACGAACTCCATCTCCGGCGTGATGATGCCCTGCCGGGCGTAATGCATCTGGGTGACGTTGCGGCCCGCCTTGGCGCGCAGCGGGCGGCGGGCCGGACCGAAGCGCAGGCCGGCAAGCGCGGCGTCCGCTTCGCGGGCACGCCCATAGTCCGACGACAGGCCCGGCAGTTCCTCGGTGTCGCCGCGCTCCGCGATCCACGGGGCACGCAACGCCGGCAAGCCGGCGCGAATGTCGATCTTGGCCTGCGGGTCGGTGTAGGGGCCCGAGCAGTCGTAAACGCAGATCGAGGGATTCGGCTCGCTGCCGGTCGGGGTCTGGCTGATCTCGCGCATCGGAACCCGGATGTCGGGACGCGAGCCGGTCACGTAGATCTTTCTGGAACTGGGCAGGGGGGCGATCGCAGCCGCGTCCACGTGGGCGCGCCCGGCGACGAATTTATCTTTTGCATTCATTTGGTTACTCCTTTTGCGCCTCGCCGGGCGCTTGTCCGACCCTCGAACGTACTGGAAAGGCGTTCGCATTGCAACCCGCGATGCGGCATGGCCTAAAGTCCGAACATGTCATGCCGTTATGTCGATAACTGAAAAAGGCAGATGCCACCTACAAACGGAACGTGAAAATGCGCCCGTCGCAGATCAGAACCTTGTTCGCCCTCGCGGCGGCCATCGGCGCCTATGCAGCCAGCGCCGCCAATTGGGATCCCATCGTCAGCCTGGACGGCAAGAGGATCGAACTCGACAAGACCCGCGCCGGACGCACGCCGGACGGTCGCGCCACGGCCTGGACCCGGCTGGCGCTGTCGCGGGAGTTGATCGACGAGAACGGCATGCGCTACACGGCCGTCGAGGCGCTCAATCGCTACGATTGCGAGAAGCACAGCTTCGCCACGCTGCGCCGCGTCTACCGCCGCGACGGCAAGACCGTGCGCACCGAGAACGTGGCCATCCCGCACGAGATCCCGGCGGAGCCCGGCACTCCCGACGATCGGATGCTGGTCCAGGTCTGCCGCATCGCCGTCGCCCAGGCACCGCGTGACGTCGGGGTGCCGGTGGTCGACGCCAAGCCGACGGTGCTGTTCGCCGATGTGCGCAGCGCCGAGGGCACGGTGGCTCCCAAGCCGACGCAGGCGGCAGACAAGCCGGCCGAAGCCAAGGCTGCGGATGCCAAGGATGGCGACAAGACGGACGGCAAGGCCGAAGCCAAGCCGGCCAAGCCGCGCTACATCCAGCTGCCGCCGATCGACAAGTCGAAGGTCGAGGATCCGAACGCGCCGACCAAGCCCGCCGAAACCAAGGACGCCAAGGCCGCGGCGGCGAAGCCGGCCAGGCCTGAGAAGGCCGCCCCCACGCCGCCCGGCGATCGTTCCGCTTCGGCGCGCGCCGAACTCGAAAGGCAATATGCAAGTTCCGGCCCGCGGCGCGCGGCGCCCAAGCCCAAGCGGGCCGCGCCGGCCGAAACGCCTGCCCACCACGAGATTCACTGGAGCTACGAAGGGGAAGGGGGGCCGGCCAACTGGGCAAAGCTCAATCCCGAATACGCAGCATGTGCCGCCGGCCACCGCCAGTCGCCGATCGACATCCGCGACACGATCCGGGTCGACCTCGAGCCCATCAAGTTCGACTACAAGCCTTCGCAGGTCACCATCATCGATAACGGCCATACGATCGAAGTCGATGTCGCCGAAGGCAGCAGCATGCGGATCATGGATCGCGACTACCAGTTGGTGCAGTTCCATTTCCACAAGCCCGGCGAGGAGCGCATCAACGGGCGCATGTTCGACATGGTGGTCCACCTCGTGCATCGCGACGAGGCCGGCCGCGTGGCGGTGATCGCGGTGCCGCTGGAGAAGGGCGCCGAGCAGCCGCTGATCCAGACCATCTGGAACAACCTGCCTCTCGACAAGAACCTTCCGGTGACGCTGACGACGACCATCAACCCCGCCGACCTGCTGCCGCCGCCGGATCATCGCGCCTACTACACCTACATGGGTTCGCTCACCACGCCGCCTTGTACCGAGGACGTGCTGTGGATGGTGTTCAAGCAGCCGGTGCAGATCTCGCCGCAGCAGATCGGGGTGTTCTCGCATCTCTACTTGAACAATGCGCGGCCGATCCAGGCCAGTAATGGGCGGTTGATCAAGGAGAACCGGTAGCGGGGCTTTCCAGGTTTGGCCGCCGGCTTCGACCCGCCGAGGGCGACGGGGGATCGTCGACGCTCCATGTCCCCCGGCCCGGATGAGGCAAAGGCCCGGGCCTCCTCCTTTACCTACGCGTCGACGATCCCCCGCCACCCGCGGCTTGATGCCTTTGCTGTTGGCCTCAAGTCACTGCCACAGTTCCTGGGCCGATGGGGTGTCCTGCTGCGCTCGGCCCGCTAAAGCTCCTGCAGTACCTTCCGAATGGGCGTCGGCAACGCCGCTGATTCGATCTCGGAGAGCGCCAGCCAGCGCAATCCCACCTCGGCTGCGTGAGGCAAAGCCTTCGCCTCCACGAGGACTGGCTTCAGCGTCAACCGGAAATGCGTAAATGCATGCACCAGCGGCGGCAACCGAGCAACCGACAACACCTCGCAACCCAGGCTCTCCGCATGCCGGGCCGGATCGGCGCCCTCGGGCAACTCCGGCAGCGACAGCAGCCCGCCCCAGATGCCCTGCGGCGGCCGCTGTTCGAGCAGCACGCGCTCGCCGTCACGCACGACAAGGAAGATCGCCTCGCGCTCCGGCAACGCCCGCCGCGGCTTCGCCTGCGGCAGTTCCTCTGTCCGCCCCTCCCGCCGGGCGACGCATTGCTCCGCCAGGGGACAGGCATCGCAACGCGGCTTCGTGCGGGTGCACAGGGTCGCGCCCAGGTCCATCTGCGCCTGGATGTAGGCGCCGACCTCGCTGTCCGGCAGCAGGTCGGCCGCCAGGCTCCACAGCCGCTTCTCGACTGCCGGCGCGCCGGGGAATCCTTCGATGCCGAAGCAGCGGCACAGCACGCGCTTGACGTTGCCATCGAGGATCGGCTCCCTGGCCTCGAAGCAGAAGTCGGCGATCGCGTTGGCGGTCGAACGGCCGATGCCGGGCAGGGCGGCGATGGCCGCCGGCTCTTGCGGGAAGGCGCCGCCGTGACGCTCGACCACGGCACGCGCGCAGGCGTGGAGGTTGCGCGCACGAGCGTAGTAGCCGAGCCCGCTCCACAGGGACATCACTTCTTCGGTCGGCGCCGCCGCGAGGTCGGCGAGCGTCGGCAGGCGCTCGAGGAAGCGCAGGTAGTAGGGCGTGACTGTCGCCACCTGCGTCTGCTGCAGCATGATCTCCGACAGCCAGACGCGGTAGGGATCCCGCGTCCGCTGCCAGGGCAGGTCGTGGCGTCCCTGGGTCTTCTGCCAGCGGATCAGGCGGGCGGCAAACTCGCTCAAGCCTTGACCGGCCTCACCTTGCTCGCCGCCAGCTTGGCGCGGCTGCGCGCTTCGTCGGTGGTGTCGGCGTTCGCCACCGCCACGCCCATGCGGCGTTTGACGAAGCTTTCGGGCTTGCCGAACAGGCGCAGGTCGCTCTCCGGCACGGCAAGCGCATCGGCGACGCCCTCGAAGGCGATGCCTTTCTCCGCCATGCCGCCGTAGATCACGGCCGAGGCGCCCGGACGGCGCAGGCTGGCATCCACCGGCAAGCCGAGGATGGCGCGCGCGTGCAGCTCGAACTCCGAGAAGCGCTGGGTGGCGAGCGTCACCAGGCCGGTATCGTGCGGCCGTGGGCTGACTTCGGAGAACCAGACCTGGTCGCCCTTGATGAACAATTCGACGCCAAAGATGCCGCGGCCCCCGAGGTTGCCGGTGACCTTGGCGGCGATGTCGCGCGACTTCGCCAGGGCGGTCTCCGTCATCGCCATCGGCTGCCAGGACTCGACGTAGTCGCCGCTGACCTGCACATGGCCGATCGGCTCGCAGAAGAAGGTCTCGACCTGGCCGCTGGCGCCGATCGCGCGCACGGTCAGCTGGGTGATCTCGTAATCGAAATCGATGAAGCCCTCGACGATCACCCGGCCCTGGTTAACGCGCCCCGAGGCGGCCGCGTAATCCCAGGCCTTGGCGACGTCGGCGGGCCCCTTGACCAGCGATTGGCCCTTGCCCGAGGACGACATGACGGGCTTCACCACGCAGGGGTAGCCGATGCCGCCGTCGATGGCCGCCTGCATCTCCTCCAGCGAGTCGGCGAACTTGTAGGGCGAGGTCGGCACCCCGAGTTCCTCGGCAGCGAGCCGCCGGATGCCTTCCCGATTCATGGTGAGGCGCGCGGCGCGCGCGGTCGGGATGACCTCGGCCAAGCCCTCCTTCTCTATCTCGACCAGCATGTCGGTGGCGATGGCCTCGATTTCGGGAACCACCAGGTGCGGCTTCTCCTTCTCGATCAGCGCTCGCAAAGCCGGACCGTCGGTCATCGCGACCACGTGGCTGCGATGCGCCACCTGCATGCCGGGCGCATCGGGATAGCGGTCGACCGCGATGGTCTCGCAGCCGAGCCGCTGCAATGCGATAATCACTTCCTTGCCGAGTTCGCCGCTGCCGAGCAGCATGACGCGCAGGGCGCTGGGAGAGAGTGGGGTACCGATGCGCATGAGAGCCTCCGATGTTTGCACCGCGCGATTGTAGAGTCTCCAAGGGGCTCTAAGAACATGAACATCGATCCGATCGCCCTGCGCAACGCGCTCGGGCAGTATGCGACGGGGGTGGCGATCGTCACGACGCTCGACGCCCAGGCGCGCCCCGTCGGCCTTACCGTCAATTCCTTCGCCTCGGTCTCGCTCGACCCGCCGCTGGTGCTTTGGAGCCTCGCCTCGGGCTCGAACTGCCTGGCGGCCTTCCAGGCCTGCAGGCATTTCGCCGTCAACGTGCTGACCGCCGACCAGGTGGCGCTGTCGAACCGCTTCGCAACGAACGGCATCGACAAGTTCGCCGATGTCGCCTGGACCCCGGGACTCGGCGGCATCCCGCTGCTCGCCGGCACCGGTGCCGTCTTCGAGTGCCGCCGCGAGACCAGCCATCCCGGCGGCGACCACGTCATCTTCATCGGCCGCGTCGAGCGCTTCGCGCATGGCGAGGAGCATCCCCTGATCTTCCATGCCGGACGCTACTGCGCCCGCTCGGAGTTGCCGCCGATCGCGGCGAAGCATTGAATCCACATCGTCCCATCTTCGGAGAAAACAACATGCTGCTGCGCAAACTCCTCCCAACCATGCTCGGCGCGCTGCTCGCGGCGGCCTGCGGCGCCGCTGTCGCCCAGGTCAAGGTCGGCGTCATCTATTCGGCGACCGGGCCGACGGCGGTGGTCGGCATCCCGCAGAAGAACAGCGTGGCCCTGCTGCCGCGCAAGATCGGCGACGCCACCATCGAATACATCGGCTACGACGACGCCTCCGATTCGACCCAGGCCGTGCAACTGGCGAAGAAGCTGATCGCCGAACAGCACATCGACGCCCTGATCGGACCGAGCGGCTCGCCCAACGCCATGGCGGTCCTGCCCGTGATCGCCGAAGCCGGCATCCCGATGCTGGCGCCGGTCGGCACGCCCGCCGTGGTGCTGCCGATGGACGACAAGAAGCGCTGGGTGTACAAAACGACGCAGAACGACAGCCTGATCGCCGACGCCATCATCGCGCACATGAAGAAGAGCGGCGTGAAGACCGTGGGCTTCATCGGCTTCAACGACCCCTACGGCGAATCGTGGCTCAAGGAGTTCTCGGCCCAGGCCCCGAAGGCCGGCATCACCCTGGTGGCCACCGAACGCTATCTGCGCAGCGACCAGTCGGTCACCGGCCAGGTGCTCAAGCTGATCGCCGCCAAGCCCGACGCCGTGCTGGTGGCCGCCGCCGGCGGGCCCACGGTGCTGCCGCATGCGACCCTGGTCGACATGGGCTACAAGGGCAAGATCTACCAGACCCACGGCGCCGCCACGCCCGACTTCATCCGGCTCGGCGGCAAGAAGGTCGAAGGTGGATTCATGGCGGCCAGCCTGATGCTGGTGCTCGGCGAAATTCCGGACAGCCACCCCTCGAAGAAAATGGCGCAAGGCTACATCTCCGCCTACGAGAAGCTCTATGCCGCCAAGCCGGCGACCTTCGGCGGCAACGTCTTCGACGCCGGCCTGCTGCTGCAGAAGGCCGTGCCGGAGGCGCTCAAGAAGGCCAAGCCCGGCACGCCCGAATTCCGCACTGCCCTGCGCGATGCGCTCGAGCAGACCAAGGAGCTGGTCGGCACCCAGGGCGTCTACAACATGACGCCGCAGGACCACTCGGGCTTCGACGCCCGCGGCCGCGTCATGATGACCCTGAAGGATGGCGTCTGGCGGCTGGCCGAGTGAACTAGGCCGAGGCGGCGGCAGCCGTCTCCCCGAAACTCCGCCAATCGAGCAACGGGACCACGTTGCGTTCGTCGAGCACGGCGAGCGCGGCGACATGGCGGGCGGCGAGCCCGCCCACCGTCCCGCTCTTGAGCTTGTCCGCCGGCACGGTCACGATGTCGCGGATGCCGTCGACACCCAGGGCGCAGACCGCGTCGCCCTCTGCGAGGATGATCGCCACGCGCCGCTGCAGCTCCACCACGAGTTGCTGGGCCGCGTCGAACAACTGCATCAGCTTCGCCAGCGTCGTATCCTGCGCTTCCTCGTAAAGACGCAAGGCCTCGCCGCTGCGGCCCTGTTCGGCGAGCCCGAGCAGCCGGTCGGCAAGACCGTGGATCAGCGCATGCGGCTGCTCGAAGCGGCCGAGCAGCAGGCCGAGGCGCCGATCCTTGGCGCGGTAGGCGTAAAACCACTTGCCGAAAGCGCAATCGCGCGGACTGCGCGCCTTGGAAAAGCTCGCGCCGCCGCGCAAGGCGTCTTCCAGCGCCGCCATCCAGTCCAGATGGTCCTGGCGGCGCTGCGGCAGCATGGCCTGAAGCTCCTCGTATTCGACGTAGGCGGATTCCACGCCCAGGCGATCCCATAGGGGCCGGTAGGCCAGCGGTTCGCCTTCGAACACGAAGTGATCCGCGGCCTTGGCGCCGCGGCTGGCGAAGTCCGGCGGCAGCGGCGCGACGTAGCGCACCTGCGCCAGCGGCAGGCCGAAGGCGCGGTCGCCCAGGCGGATCAGCAGCATCTCGAGATCCTTGCCGTCCGACACGGCGATGTTCGTCACCCGGTCGCGCCCGTCCGTTTCCATGATCGTCTCCCTCCTGCCGGACAGCCGGCACCCCTTGCATTTGTAGCACCAATCGACCACCTCGATATGGCGGCGATCCTTTATTTGGCGTTGTCGCCGGTGTAGTATCGCGCGGCTCGGCCGGCGCCCCTTCTGGCGCACGTCCGCAACGTGTCAGAAGGGCTGCAAGAGTGGCAACCGAATTTCTCATGGGCAACGAGGCGATCGGCCTCGGCGCGCTCGCCGCGGGCGTCAGGGTGGTGACCGGCTACCCGGGAACGCCGTCGAGCGAGATCCTGCCGACAGTATCCGCGCGCAATCCCGGCAACATCCACGTCGAGTGGTCGGTCAACGAGAAGGTGGCGCTGGAAGTCGCCGCCGGCGCCGCGATGGCGGGCGCCCGCTCGATGGTGACGATGAAGCAGGTTGGACTCAACGTCGCCGCCGATCCGCTGATGAGCCTCGCCTACCTGGGCGTCAAGGGCGGCATGGTCGTCGTGGTCGCCGACGATCCCGGCCCGATCTCCTCGCAGACAGAGCAGGACACGCGCACCTTCGGCCTGTTCGCCAAGCTGCCGGTATTCGACCCGGCGACGCCCGAAGAGGCCTACGAGATGGTCATCGACGCCTTCGAGTTGTCGGAACGCCACGGTACCCCAGTGCTGTTCCGGCCGACCACGCGCGTCTGCCACGGCAACGCGCCGGTCGCCCTGCGCGACACGGCCGAGACGGCCGCACCGGTTCGCTTCGTAAAGGATTCGCGGTGGGTCATCTTTCCGCGGCTCTCGTACGAGAACCACATCAAGATGGAGCAGCGGCTGCCGGTCATCGCCGACGAGCTGTCGGGCTACCGCTTCAACACGCTGGCGGGCGCGGGCCGCCTCGGCATCGTCACCCAGGGCATCAGCACCGGCTATGTCGGCGAGGCGCTGGCCATCCTCGGCGACGCCGTGCCGCCGCACAAGGTGCTGCGCGTCGCCACCCCGCATCCCTTCCCCAAGCGGCTGGCGCTCGACTTTCTCGAGGGGCTCGATCGGGTTCTCGTCATCGAGGAACTCGACCCCTACCTGGAGCGCGAGCTGCAGCGCCTCGCCGGCGAGCGCCAGCTGCCGGTCACCGTGCTCGGCAAGGCCAGCGGCCACACCCAGCTTGCCGGGGAGAACACCGTTTCGGGCGCGGCGCGCACCATCGCCGATTTCTTCGGCTTGACCGCGGCGGCCGCGGCCAGCGCCGTCCTGCCCGACGCCCCGCAGCTGCCGGCACGTCCGCCGGTGCTGTGCGCCGGCTGCTCGCACCGCTCGTCCTTTCTCGCCGTGAAGCGCGCCATGCGCAAGCGGCGCGCCGTCTTCAGCGGCGACATCGGCTGCTACACGCTGGGCAATGCCGAACCGCTCAACATGGTGGATACCTGCCTGTGCATGGGCGCGGGCATCACCATGGCGCAGGGCCTGCACGTCGTCGAACCCAACGCCGTGCATTTCGCCTTCATCGGCGACTCGACTTTCTTCCATTCCGGCATCACCGGCGTCATCAACGCCGTCTACAACCGTACGCCGATCGTCGTCGTCGTGCTCGACAACGCCACCACCGCCATGACCGGTCTGCAGCCGCATCCGGGCACCGGCGATACCATGATGGGCGAGATCTCGACGAAGATCGACATCGCAACGGTGCTGCGCGGCATCGGCGTCCGGCACGTCGAGAAGTGCGACCCGCTGCGGCTCGACGAAGCGATGGCAGCGGTCACGCGGGCGGCTGACGCCACGAGCGGCGGCGTCGCGGCGCTGGTGTTCGAATCGCCCTGCATCCACGTGGCTCCGCCAGGCTCCGACTACGTCGTGGATGCCGAGAAGTGCGAGTGCAAGGAGTGCATCATCAAGCTCGGCTGTCCGGCGATCCTGAGCGTCGAGGGCAAGGCCTGGATCGACAACTCGCTGTGCACCGGCTGCGACCTCTGCGCGCAGATCTGCCGGTTCGACGCGATCCACGCCGTGAAGGCGGAGGCCGGGGCATGAAGAACAATCTGGTCATTGCCGGTGTCGGTGGGCAGGGGACGGTGCTCGCGGCCAAGCTCGTCGCACGCACCGCCATGGACGCGGGCCTGGCGGTGCGCACGTCCGAGACCATCGGCATGGCGCAGCGCGGCGGCTCGGTCGTCAGCCACGTGCGCATTTCCGACGCGCCGATCGCCTCGCCGCTGATGCCGCCGGGCACGGCCGACACCCTCCTCGGCTTCGAGCCCGGCGAAGCGGTGCGCTGCCTGCCCTTCCTCAAGCCGGGCGGCACCATCGTCGTGACTCCGCATACCGTGGCGCCGGTGGCGGCCGCGCTGACCGAGACCGAGTACAGCGGCAGCGCCATGATCGACTACCTGCGCCGCTGCGCCGGGCGCATCGTAGTGGTGGACGGCGACGCCGTCTGTGCCGAGGTCGGTTCGCCCAAGGTGCTCAACGTCGCGCTGATCGGCGCCGCGGCCGCGGCCGGCGCGCTGGGCCTCACGCTGGAGCAGATCGAAGCGGCGCTGCGCAAGTCGCTGCGCCCGAAACTGGTCGACATGAACGTGAAGGCGCTGCATGCCGGCGCCCGTGAAGCGGCAAAGGGGAAGCCATGAGCGCATCGAATGCCAGGAAGACGGAGCAGCTGACGGCGATCCGCGGCCTGCTCGCGGAAATCAAGGACAAGAGCGCCTTCTATCGCATGAAGTTCGAGGGCATCGACCTGGCCGACGTGCGCAACTGGGAGGACTTCGAGCGCCTGCCGTTCAGCGAGAAGGCGGACCTGCGCAATGCCTACCCCCTCGGGCTGCAGGCGGTGCCCGACGAAGAGGTGATCCGCATCCATTCGTCGTCGGGAACCACCGGCACGCCGGTAATCATTCCCTACACCGCGCAGGACGTCGAGGACTGGACGCGCATGTTCGCGCGTTGCTACGAGATGGCCGGCTGCACGCGTCTCGATCGCATCCAGATCACCCCGGGCTACGGGCTATGGACGGCAGGCATCGGCTTCCAGGCCGGTGCAGAGCGCGTCGGCGCCATGGTGATTCCCACCGGACCGGGCAATACCGACAAGCAGATGCAAATGCTCACCGACCTCAAAAGCACCGTCATCTGCGCGACCTCGTCCTATGCGCTGCTGCTCGCCGAGGAGGTCGAACGCCGCGGCATTCGCGACAAGATCCACCTGCGCCGCGCCATCATCGGCTCGGAACGCTGGGGCGAGAAGATGCGCCGGCGCATCGCCAACGAGCTGGGCGTGCGGCTGCACGACATCTACGGTCTGACGGAGGTGTACGGCCCCGGCATCGGCATCTCGTGCGAGCACGAGTGCGGCATGCACTACTGGGACGACTACCTCTACTTCGAGATCATCGACCAGCACACCGGCAAGCCGGTCGCCGAGGGCGAAGTCGGCGAACTGGTCATCACCACGCTGCGCAAGCAGGGCGCCCCGCTGATCCGCTACCGCACGCACGACCTGACGCGCTTCATCCCCGGCCAATGCGCCTGCGGCTCGCCCTTCCCCCGCATCGCCGACATCCTCGGGCGCACCGACGACATGGTGAAGGTCAAGGGCGTGATCGTCTTCCCGGCGCTGTTCGACGAAGTGCTGCACAAGATCGACGGCGTCAGCAGCGAGTACCAGATCATGATCGATCACCTCGAGGGCCGCGACACCGTGACCGTGTTCTTCGAGACCACCGAAGGCGCGCACCGCGAGGGCGTCGAAGCCGAAGTGCGGCGTCGCTGCAAGGAGCGGGTGGGGCTGACCGTCGTGCCGAAGGCGGTGGCGATCGGTGAATTGCCGCGCAGCGAGAAGAAGACGAATCGGCTGTTCGACAACCGGTACTAGGTCTTCCCTCTGCGACGACGCGCGGACCGCCGGCGGGGGTGCGCTGCTGCGCCCAGTGGGGCTATCATTCTCCAAGCATAATGGAGATAGGCCAAGTGGATCCCGTCAGTCCTTTGTTCGCAGTTGTTTGCCTGGTTCTCGCTATAGCCACGGCGTATTTCTTGTTCAAGCGCTATGGCAAGCCTTTAGTGCACGAGCGATACGCTTCACTGGACGGCTTGCGCGGATACCTCGCTTTCTTCGTCTTCCTGCATCACTCCTCGGTTTGGTATGGCTACTTGCGGTCCGATCAATGGAAGGTGCCGCCATCAAGCCTTTATGCGCACTTCGGCCAGAGCAGTGTTGCGTTCTTTTTCATGATTACCGGCTTTCTCTTCTTCTCCAAACTGATCGACGGGAGAGCAAGGGAGATTGATTGGGGGAGGCTCTTCGTTTCTCGATTCTTGAGACTGGTTCCTCTCTACTTGTTCGTAATGCTCGTCATGTTCTCTTTGGTCGTCGTCGTTTCCAGAGGGGTACTCAACGAATCCCTCGACGAGCTTGCCAAGAACGGCCTGCGTTGGCTGGCCTTCACAATTCTCGGCGCTCCCGACCTTAACGGCGTACCTCATACGTCGTCTATCGTCGCGGGAGTGACGTGGTCGCTGCCCTACGAGTGGTTCTTCTATTTTTCCTTGCCGTTGCTGGCCTTGAGCATAGGCGTAAGGGCGCCGTTGCCTTACGTCCTATTGAGCATTCTTGCAACGGTCGGTCTGATACTTTGGGGCCCGGGCATCAACAACTTGTTGTTCTTTGCCGGCGGCATGACCGCCTCGGTCGCGGTAAGGTCCGATTCCATCCGGCGATTTGCCGAATCGAGATTGGCGTCGGTCCTATGTTTGGGGATTCTCGTCGCAACCGTTGCGACTTTTCCGTCGGCACGCGGTGTCATTCCGCTAGTGACGCTGTCCGCAGTCTTCGTTTTGATTGCGTGTGGCAATACCTTGTTCGGCGTTCTGACCCACCCTGCATCCCGCACGCTCGGAGAAATGGCATATAGCATTTACCTCCTGCACGGGATCTTGCTGTTCGCAGTGTTCCGGCTATTCATTGGGACTGCCGAGGCTGCAAGTTACTCCCCGATCGAGCATTGGGCCGTCGCGGCGTGCATTACGCCGGTTCTGATTCTGACGTCCTTCGCCACCTTCAAGCTCATCGAAAACCCAGCCATGCAGCAGACAAGAGCAGTGAGCCAATGGGTAAGGATGCGGGGTGCTGCCCTGTCGAGACGCGGGGTTCTGCAACGCTGAAGATTCAGTGGCGGGCCAAGACAACCCCGGCGTATGAGAGCCGGCCGGCGGCTCCTGCGAGGAATCTGGAGCGGGCGAAGGGAGTCGAACCCTCTTCATCAGCTTGGGAAGCTGAGGTAATGCCGTTATACGACGCCCGCTCGGACGCCGAATTGTACCAGCAGCCCAATGCCCTTCGCGGGCTCGCAATGAACGAGGGCCGGACAAGTCCGGCCCTGCGAAATCGAGGACGTGCCGAGACTGCCTAGGACTTCGCTTTCCGGCGGCGGGCCATGCCACCGACGAGTGCCAAACCGGCGACCATCAACGCGTAGGTTTCCGGTTCGGGCACCGCCGAGCCGATGGAAATGGTATCGACGTTCCAGCCACCGAACCCGCGCAGCGCTATGCCGGTATTGCCCGACTGGATGCCCGGCTGCATCACGGTGTTGAGAAGCGTCGTGCCATCCGAGTCATAGAGCTGGCCGACGGCGCTGCCGTCGGTATTCCAACTCAGCGTCACCTTGTACCAATGATTCGTTTCCCATGCCTGCGAATTCGCAGTCAGTTGGTCGAAATTGTAATTTGCATTTCTCTGAATGATGAACTCGCGCGTATTGACGGCGCTGACAAGGGAGTAGGCACCCGTGCTGCTCGCAGCGAATCCCAGGTACAGCCTGCCGGCGGCTGCGGAGGTGGGTTCGATCCAGGCGCTCAGCGTTTCGCCCGGATGAAAGTTGATGGAGGTATTGTAGGTCCAGTCATTGCTGTCCAAGGCAAGTCCGTAGCCGCCGTCATGCGCAGCCGAAGCAACCACGGAACCGAGACCCGGATTCGACCATCCAGGACCCCAGGCACCGCTATCGAAAGATTCGACGACACCTGCATTGGCGATCCCGCCCAGCAGGGACAAGCTTGCCGCTACCGCGAGCTTCTTGAGCATGATGACCTCCCCAGTGAAAAACCGAAAGGCCGCCGACTTGTCGTTCGGCGGCCCAGTATTTCTGCAGCATACATTCGCATGCCTTCGTCATCCATAGTCCATTTGGATCAACGCCGACGAAGATGGCGGGCTACAACCGGCTCGGACGCGGAGCCCGGCCGTCCGACGTTCGGGCCAAAACGCCCAATGGGGCGCGAATGTTAGAATCCACCGATGATCGAAGTCTTCATCAACGGCGCCGCCGAACAGCTCGAGGACCCCATCGACGTAGCCGGATTGCTGGCTTCGCGCGGCCTTGCCGGCAAGCGCGTGGCGGTCGAACGGAACGGCGAAATCGTGCCGAAGAGCCGCCATGGCGAAACATCCCTGGCCCCGGGCGACAAGATCGAGATCGTCGTCGCCGTCGGCGGCGGCTGAATCGCGGCTGAATCACTGGACCCCTCATCATGACTGCAGACAACCTCGTCATCGCCGGCAAGGCGTATTCCTCCCGGCTGCTGGTCGGCACCGGCAAATACAAGGACTTCGCCGAGACGCGCGCCGCGGTCGACGCCTCGGGCGCCCAGATCGTCACCGTCGCCATCCGCCGCATGAACATCGGCCAGGACGCCAGCCAGCCCTCGCTGCTCGACGCGCTGCCGCCCTCGCAATACACCTACCTGCCGAACACCGCCGGCTGCTACACGGCCGAGGATGCGGTGCGCACGCTGCGCCTGGCGCGCGAGCTGCTCGATGGCCACAGCCTGGTCAAGCTCGAGGTGCTCGGCGATCCGCAGACCTTGTTCCCCAACATGCCCGAGACGCTGAAGGCCGCCGAGGAGTTGGTCAAAGACGGCTTCCAGGTGATGGTCTACTGCGCCGACGATCCCATCCAGGCAAAGATGCTCGAGGACCTCGGCTGCGTCGCCATCATGCCCCTGGCCTCGCTGATCGGCTCCGGCATGGGCATCCTCAATCCCTGGAACCTCAAGCTCATCATCGAGTCGGCCAAGGTGCCGGTGCTCGTCGACGCCGGTGTCGGTACCGCCTCGGATGCCGCCATCGCGATGGAATTGGGCTGCGACGGCGTGCTGATGAACACCGCGATCGCGCTGGCGAAGAACCCGGTGCTGATGGCGGGCGCCATGAAGAAGGCCGTCGAGGCCGGGCGGGAAGCCTTCCTCGCGGGCCGCATGCCGAAGAAGTTCTACAGCGCGAGCCCGAGTTCCCCGACCGGCGGACTGATCGGTTCCTGATGCGCCGTCTCCTGCCGGCGCTCTGCGCCGGACTGCTTGCCGTCACTGCCACCGCCCAGGATTCGGCGCCCCTCCCCGGCGCCGAGCTGCGCAACGGCTACGCCTTCGATTACCCGCTGATCCTCGCCCAGCAGCGCCTGTTCGGCATCGCCCACGGCGTCGAACTGCTTGCAGCTGCCTGCCGCGCGCTGCCCCCCGAAGCCGCAGCGGTACCGGAGGCTGCCTATGCGCTGTGGCGCGTGCGCCAGGAGGCGTCGATCGCCGCTGCACGCAGCGACCTCAGCGAGTATTACTTCGGCCGCGCCGACGCGAGCGCGCAGGAGGTGGCACGCAAGCTGGCTCTGAAGGAGGCGCTCGACCTCGCGCCCGAACAGCTCGAGCCGGCATGCGCGTCGCTGCCCGAGGCCTTGCAGCAGCCGCGCTACGATCTCGGCGCGCGCTTTCACCTGGAAGAACTGATGGCGCGCGCCGTCGCCGCCACCGAGACCGCCGCGCGCGAACGCGCCTGCCGCCCGTTGTTCACCGGCGAGCTGCTGGAACTGCACGACGTGCGCTATCAACTGTGGCAGGAGATCAACCAGCCGCTGCTCGAACAGGGCAACCGCGAGCTGGCGGAAGCCTGGCCGCCCGATGCCCCCGCCCCGACCTTCGAGCAGTGGTATGCGGAACTTCAAGGCCGTACCCAGGCGGGCGGGCGGCTGGCGCAATGCATCGACTTCTCCGAGGGCCTCAAGCGCCCCGAAGCCGGTCTGCGCAACGTATTCCGCAAACCTGCCCCCCTTCAATCCACGCCCTCGCCGCAATGAACGAAGAATCCGCACCGCACCGCCCGATCCGCAGCTTCGTGCTGCGCCAGGGCCGCGTTTCCAACGCCCAGGCACGCTACCTGGAGGCCGGCATGCCGCGCTGGGGCATTCCCTACGCCGCCGCGCCGCTCGACTTCGATTCAGTCTTCGGCCGCACCGCGCCGCGCATCCTCGAGATCGGCTGCGGCATGGGCGAGACGACCGCCACGATCGCTGCCGCCCACCCCGGCAACGACTACCTCGGCATCGAGGTGCACAGCCCGGGCGTCGGCTCGCTGCTCAAGGAGATCGCCACGCGCGAGCTGACCAACCTGCGCGTCATCCAGCACGATGCCGTGGAGGTGGTGCGGGACATGATTCCACCGGGTTCGCTGGCCGGCATCCACATCTACTTCCCCGATCCCTGGCCGAAGAAGCGCCACCACAAGCGCCGGCTGGTGCAAGGGCCGTTCGTCGCTCAACTGGCCTCGCGGCTGGCGCCCGGCGGCTATCTCCACTGCGCCACCGACTGGGAGGAGTACGCCCAGCAGATGCTGGAAGTGCTCGGCGCCGAGCCGCTGCTCCAGAACACCGCCGCGGGCTTCGCACCGCGGCCCGACTATCGTCCGCCCACCAAGTTCGAGCAGCGCGGCCTGCGGCTCGGGCATGGCGTCTGGGACGTGGTGTTCCGCCGGCGCGGTTGAGCCGGAGCGCGTTTCCCTGAGCGGGGTAGGGTGGCGCAGCCCGCCCGAGCGGCTAGACTGGCGGCATGGAATCCCAATCGCAGTACGATCCCGAGGCCCTCGCCAAGGCGCACCTGCTCCCCAGCGAGGAGGAGTGCCAGACGCTGGTCGATGCCGTGACGCCGCTCTGGCTGGCGCAGGCCGTGGAGGACCTGCTCAGCGACCAGCCGGCGTTCCTGTCGCTGCTGCCCGACGAGGAAGCGCGGCACAAGGTCATGCGCGCGTTCTCGGCCATCCCGCTGTCGCCGCCGCTCGCCTACAAGCTGACCATGGCCCGCGACCTGCGCCCCGAAGTCCTCAACCACAGCATTCAGGTTGGCTATTGCGCGGCGGCGCTCGCCCACCATTCGCGCCAGGCGCCGCACGAGATCGTGAACGCCGCGGTGGCCGGGCTTTTCCACGACATCGGCCTGCTGCACGTTGCGCCCGAGCTGCTCGATGCGACTCGCGCGCTGACGGAGCGCGAGCGCCACCACCTTTACTCGCATCCGATGATCGGCTACCTGATCCTCGAGCACTCGCCGATCTGGCATCCCATCGTCAGCACCGCCGTGCTCGAGCACCACGAGCGCATCGACGGCAGCGGCTACCCGAAGGGCCTGGTCGAGGCCCACCTCGGCAGCCTCGGCCAATTGCTGGCGGTGGCCGAGATCGCCGCCACGCTGATGGCGCTCGGCGGCGACTATGCCTCGCGCGACCGACTCAGCATCGTGCTGCGCATGAACGCGGGCAAGCTCAACCACGACCATTGCAGCCGGCTGCTGGCGATGTTCCCGCCCTGCTCGGTGCCGGCCGAGGCCTTCCAGACGCCGGACATCGCGCTCGAACTGCTGCTCAACCTGTCGGTCGCCATGCTGCGCTGGGACACCATCGCCGGCCAATCGCCGACTTCGCCCCTGGCAAGATTCCTCACCCTGCGGCTGACCCAGCTGCGCCGCAGCCTCGCCGAAGTCGGCATCGACCTCGAATACTGGTCGACCTTCCACGACAGTTCCGAACTCGACGGCCGGGCCCTCGGCGAAATGGAAGTGGCGGCGCGCGAGGCGATCTGGCAACTGCATGCGATCGCCAACGAGGCCTACCGCCGCTGGGACCACCTGCTGCCCGGCAGCGAGCCGATCGCAGACCCGGCCCAGCAATGGCTGTCCGGCATCGGGGAAATCCAGCCGGCGCAGTGATCGATCAGCCGGGCAGGAAGGCCTGCAGCAGCCGGTTGAGGAAGCGCCGCCCCGCCTCGGTCGGCCGCACACGGTCCGGCATGGCCTCGAGCAGGCCCTCGCGCTCGGCGGCCCGCAGCCGCTCCCAGACCACCGCGAGAGGCAGCCCGGTGGTTTCCTCGAAGAGTCGCGGCGGGAAGCCGTCGGTCAAACGCAGCGCGTTCATCATGAATTCGAAGGGCAGCTCGTCGGTGGCCACCTGGTGGCGTTCGCTGACGCGGTCGGCGGCCGACAGGTAGTCCTTCGGCCCGCGCAGCCTCGCCTCGCGCACGATGCGGTCGGGAAAGCTGATCTTGCCGTGGGCACCGGCGCCGATCCCCAGGTAGTCGCCGAAAGTCCAATAGTTGAGGTTGTGGCGGCAGCGTCCGCCCGGCAGCGCATAGGCCGAGGTCTCGTAGTGCTCGTAGCCGCGAGCGGCCAGCGTCTCCTCGACCATGTCCTGCATGTCGGCGGCGAGGTCGTCGTCCGGCAGCGGCGGCGGCGCGTGATGGAAGGCCGTGTTCGGCTCTAGCGTCAGGTGATAGGCCGAGAGATGCTGCGTGCCGAACGACGCTGCGGTCCTGATGTCGCGCCGCGCCTCTTCGAGCGACTGGTTGGGCAGCGCGTACATGAGGTCAAGATTGACGCGGTCGAATTGCGTCAGTGCCAATTCGATCGCGCGGCGCGCCTCGTCGCCGCCGTGGATCCGCCCGAGCGCGGCGAGCTTGGCGTCGTCGAAGCTCTGGATGCCGAGCGACAACCGGTTCACCCCGGCGTCGCGGTAGGCGGCGAAGTTCGCGGCATCGGCCGTGCCGGGGTTCGCTTCGAGGGTGATTTCGGCATCGGCCAGCAGCGTCAGGCGCGCACGGAGGGCGGCGAGCAGCCGGTCGAGGGCTGCGCCCGAAAGCAGGCTCGGCGTTCCGCCGCCGATGAACACGCTGACGACGCTGCGCCCCCAGACCTGCGGCAGCGCGGATTCGAGGTCGGCGATCAATGCATCGACGTAGGCATTCTCGGGGATGCCGCCTTTGGCTTGATGCGAGTTGAAGTCGCAGTAGGGACACTTGCGGACGCACCAGGGGAAGTGAACGTACAGCGATAGCGGTGGGAGGGTCTTGAGGCCCTGCCATTCCTGCGATGGCGCGATTGGGATCATGCTACGCAGCATAGCGTGTCGGTGTTGGTCGTCGGGCCGGCGGGGGACACGAAGCGTCGGCACTCCCCCGTCGCCCTCGGCGGTCGCAGGCCAGCGGTTTATCCGAAGCCTACCCCCGCAACCTCTCCATCAGCAACCGCAGCGCCTTGCCCCGATGCGACATCCCGTTCTTGTCCTCGGCCGACAGCTGCGCCGCCGTGCAACCCTTCTCCGGCACCCAGAAATACGGGTCGTAGCCGAAGCCGTTCTCGCCTGCCGGCGTGTCGATGATCTCGCCGTGCCATTCGCCCTCGGTGATGATCGGCTGCGGATCGTCGGCGTGGCGCACGAACACCAGCACGCAGACGTAGTGGGCGCGGCGGTCGCCCTGCTTCGCCAGCTCCGCGATCAGCTTCTGGTTGTTGCGCTCGTCGGATTTCGGCTCGCCCGCGTAGCGCGCCGAATGCACGCCCGGCTCGCCGCCCAGCGCCGCGGCGCAGATGCCGGAGTCGTCGGCCATGGCTGGCAGGCCGGTGAGGCGCGCGGCGTGGCGCGCCTTGGCGAGCGCGTTCTCGACGAAGGTGAAATGCGGCTCCTCGGCCTCGGAGACGCCGAGCTGGCCCTGGGGTAGCACCTCGAAATCGATGGTGGCGAGCATTTGCGCGAATTCGCGCAGCTTGCCCGGATTGTTGGAAGCGAGGACGAGCTTCTTCATCGCGCCAGCGCCTCCCGCTGCGCGGCGATGATCTTGCGGATGCCGTCGCGGCCGAGTTCGAGCAGCGTATCCAGTTCGGCGCGCGTGAAGGGCGTGCCTTCCGCCGTGCCCTGGAGCTCGACGATGCCGCCGCTGCCGGTCATCACCAGGTTCATGTCGGTGTCGCAGTTCGAGTCCTCGGGGTAGTCGAGGTCGAGCACCGGCGTGCCCTCGTAGATGCCGACCGACACCGCGGCCACGTAGTCGCGCATCGGATTGGCCTTGAGCAGTCCGTCGGCCACCAGCTTGTCGCAGGCGTCGTGCAGCGCGACGCAGGCGCCCGTGATGGCGGCGCAGCGGGTGCCGCCATCGGCCTGCAGCACGTCGCAGTCGAGGGTGATCTGGCGTTCGCCGAGCGCGGCAAGGTCGGTGACGGCGCGCAGGCTGCGGCCGATGAGGCGCTGGATCTCCTGGGTGCGGCCGGTCTGCTTGCCCTTGGCGGCCTCGCGTGCGGTGCGCGTATGGGTCGAGCGCGGCAGCATGCCGTATTCGGCGGTCACCCAGCCCTGGCCCTTGCCGCGCAGGAAGGGCGGCACGTTCTCCTCGACGCTCGCCGTGCACAGCACGCGCGTATTGCCGAATTCAACCAGCACGCTGCCTTCGGCATGCATCGTGAAATTGCGGGTCAGCGTCAGCTCGCGCAGCTGCCCCGGTTGTCTGCCGCTCGGTCTCATTGGTTCCTTTCGTCTCTCGAATATCGCTGGATCGCGCCGCGGATCTCCTCTATGGCGCGGTCGATGTCGTCCTCGGTGAGTTCCTGCTCGGGGGAAGTCGGCGTATCGAACTGGTCCATCAGCGTGGTGTGCATGTCGAGCGGCATGGTGCTGGTCTCGATCATGGTCGTGCTGCTGTCGCCGTAGTTCTCCTCCCAGTTGAGGGCGATCAGGGACAGATTGTCGCAGGTTTCGCCGCCGCGGGCCTCCGCCTCGTTCATGACGCGCGGCACGCCCTCCTTGACGTTGGCGCGGCCGAGGAGTTCCACCAGCTTGTCCTCGTCGAGCGGACCCCAGACGCCATCGGTGCACAGGGCGATGACGTCGCCGGCGGACAGCGTGACCTTGCGCGAGAAGTCGATCTGCGGCGGATGGTCGCCGCCAAGGCAGCTGTAGACGCGGTTGCGCGCCGGATGGCGGCGCGCCTCGTCGGCCGAGAGCTGGCCCTGGTCGACCAGCGCCTGCACGCGCGAATGGTCGCGCGTGGCGGCGAGGATGCGGCCGTCGCGGATGACGTAGAGGCGCGAGTCTCCGGCATGCGCCCAGTAGGCGACGCTGTCCTGCACCACGCAGGCGACGCAGGTGGTGCGCGGCACCTCGGTCAACCCGTGCGCCGAGGCATAGTCGATGATCGCCTGGTGTGCGTTGGTCAGGCCCCAGGAGAGGAACAGGAAGGGATCGGGCAGCCGCGGCAGCGATTCTCGCTGGAAGGCTTCGGTCAGGTGCTGCACCGCCACCTGCGCCGCCACTTCGCCGCGCAGGTGGCCGCCCATGCCGTCCGCGACCACCATGAACAGCGATTCGCGCGAATAGCTGTAGGACAGCCGGTCCTGGTTGGCCTTGCGCTTGCCGATGCGGCTTTCGTGAAAGATGGAGAACTTCATCGCCTTACGCCTTACATCCGAATCAGCCCCTTGAGCCGGCGGCTCAGGGTATCCGCCCACGAGGCGTCGCGCTCCGGCGCGCTGCCTTCGGCGAGCGCCTTCTGCAGTGCGAACACCGACAGCGGCCGCTCCAGGTAATCGAGCTGCAGGCACCAGTCGACGGTTTCCAGCAGCTGCTTCGAGTACTTGCCGGCCCATCGCTTCTCCGCCGGCACGAACTCGTCCCTGGCGAGGCGCACGCTGGCCGCCGGCGGCACCGCCCCGCCCAGCGTGGTGTAGATGCTCGCGCCGACCGCATAGATGTCGGTCCACGGCCCCAACTGGTCCGGCGCCTCGTACTGCTCGGGTGCGGCGAACCCCGGCGTGTACATCGGCTTCAGGTTGGGGCCGTCGACCGCAAGGGCCTGCCGCGCCGCGCCGAAGTCGAGCAGCACCGGCGAGCCGTCGGTGCGCAGGTAGATGTTCGCCGGCTTGATGTCGAGGTGCAGAAGCTTCTGTGCGTGCACCTCGCGCAGCCCGTTGAGCAGCCGCGAGAAGACGCTGCGCACGAAGCCTTCCTTGATCGCCCCCTTGGCGCGCCGGATATGCTCGTGCAGCGTGCGTCCGCGCTCGTAGCGCATCACCATGTACACGGTCTCGTTGGCGCGGAAGAAGTTCAGCACGCGCACGATGTTCGGGTGATTGAGGTGGGCCAGCGAGCGCCCCTCCTCGAAGAAGCACTTCATGCCGTGGCGAAAGGCGGCGCGATGCTCCTCGTCGACCACCGGCAGGGCTCCTTCGGTCCTCAGCGCGAGCGAATTCGGCAGGTATTCCTTGATCGCGACCGGCGTCTCCTCCTCGTCGTACGCCAGGTAGACGATCGAGAAGCCGCCGAGCGACAGCTGGCGCTCGATGCGGTAGCGATCGAGCTGGAAACCTGGCGGCAGCGGCTGGTTGGACTGCTGGGTCGGCATGAGGAGGGCGCGGCGTGCCTGGGGCTAGGCACGACAGTCTATACTGCCGTGATTTTACGTTCAGGCTATTCCCTTTAGGCGATGACCATATTCAGCATGACCGGCTATGCCGCCGGCACCCTCGAGCTCGGCTCGGCTACCCTCCACCTCGAGCTGCGCAGCGTGAACTCGCGCTTCCTCGATGTCGGCTTCCGCTGCGGCGACGAGTTGCGCTTCCTCGAGATGCCGCTGCGCGAGAAGATCTCGGCGGCGCTGGCGCGCGGCAAGGTCGAATGCCGGATGAACCTCGGGCAGCAGGCCGGCCGGCGCGAACTGGCGCCGAACGCGGAACTGGTGGCCCAGCTGGCGCGCCTCGACGCCGCCGTGCGGGCAACGCTGCCATCGGCCGCACCCCTGTCGGTCGCAGAAGTGCTGCGCTGGCCGGGCGTCATCGCCGACGAGGCGATCGACCCCGAGCAGCTCCAGGCCGCGGCACTGCAACTGGCCAACGGCGTCATCGAGGAATTCCTCGCCAGCCGCAGCCGCGAGGGCGCCAAGCTCGCCGCCATGATCCTCGACCGCGTCGCGCGCATGCGCGAGCTCACCGCCCAGGTCGGCCCGCTGTTGCCCGCCGCCATCGGCGACTACGAGGCGCGCCTGTCGGCCAAGCTGCGCGAGGCGGTCGCCAACCTCGACGAGGAGCGCATCCTCCAGGAGATGGGGCTGTTCGCTGCGCGCGTCGACGTTGCCGAGGAGCTGTCCCGCCTGGCCACGCATCTCGACGAGCTCGAGCGCATCGTCAAGAAGGGCGGCGCCGTCGGCAAGCGCCTCGACTTCCTGATGCAGGAACTCAACCGCGAGGCGAACACGCTGGCCTCGAAGTCGGTGTCGACGGAAATCACTGCGATCGCCCTCGAACTCAAGTTGCTGATCGAGCAGGTGCGCGAACAGGTGCAAAACCTGGAGTGACCGGTCAGGCGGCCTGCCGCAGCGGATGCGCGTACCGCTCGGCGGGCTTCATGAGCATCAGTCCGGTATCGCCGCAGGGCACGAATCCCATCGCCTGGAAGAAGCAGCGCGACGGCGGTGTCGCGGCGACGATGACCGCATCGGCCTTCGCCACCTGGAGGAACTGCCGGAACATGGTGGCGCCGATGTTGCGCCCGCGGAAGTCTTCGTGGATGACGATGCTGCCGAGCACGGCGATCCTGGCGTGGCCCTCGACGCCCAGCGCGCGCATCAGGCGTTCGCCATCGTCCGTATCCAGCGCTTCGAGGAAGATGCGCCAGTCCTCGCGGTCGCAGCTGCAGACGAAGCCGTGGGTGGCGCCGCGCAAATCGTGGATCTGGATGGAGGCGTACATGGCGTAACCTCTTTTCGTGCCGTCCTGCATCCATTAACGGCCGTCGCGAGTCCGGGTTTAGTGCAGCGCAGCATGGGTGCGGCGCGGTATCATCGAGCTATTCCGATCCTTCGCACCGACACATGAACGCCGGCAGTCTCTTCGTCGTTTCGGCGCCCTCCGGCGCCGGCAAGACCACCCTCGTCAAGCTCCTGCTCGAACGCGACCATCAGGTCCGCCATTCGGTCTCGTACACCACGCGCGCGCCGCGTGCGGGCGAGCAGAATGGCCGCGAGTACCACTTCATCGACGTCGCGACCTTCGTGGCCATGCGGGAGCGCGGCGATTTCCTCGAGTCGGCGGAAGTGCACGGCAACTTCTACGGCACCTCGCGCGTCTGGCTCGCGGAGCAGATCCAGGCCGGCCACGACGTGCTGCTCGAGATCGACTGGCAGGGCGCCCAGCAGGTGCGCAAGCTGTTTCCCGAGGCTGTCGGCATTTTCGTCATGCCGCCGTCGGTCGAGGAACTCGAGCGGCGGCTGCGCGGCCGCGGCCAGGACAGCGAAGACGTGATCCAGCGCCGCGTGGCGGCGGCACTGGGCGAAATGGAGCACGTCGGGGAGTTCGACTTTGTTATAATCAACAACAACTTGCAGGAGGCGCTGGAAGATTTGTGCGCCGCCGTGCGGGCTTCCCGCCAGCGCTTCGCGAAACAGGCGGCCCGCCACCCGGAAGTTTTCCGTTTCCTGAATACCCGATAGAGGACACCCCATGGCCCGCGTGACCGTCGACGACTGCCTGAAAAGGATTCCCAACCGCTTCCAGCTGACCCTGGCTGCCACCTACCGTGCCCGCCAGATCACCATGGGCAGCACGCCGCAGGTCGAAGCCGGCCGCGACAAGCCGACCGTCATCGCCCTGCGCGAGATCGCCAACGGGCTGGTCGGCCTCGAAATCCTCAACCGCGGGCAAGCCTGACCCGCATGAGCGGACGGAATGGACATGTCCGCGCCGCTTCCGCCTGGCTCTCCGCCGGCGCCTGACGTCGAACCGACGCCGCCGATCATCCCGCTCGACATGCATCCGCCAGTGGATCTGGCGGAGGATTTCGAGCGTTTCAAGTCCCGCGTCGCCGGCTACCTGAAGCCGGAGGACGTCGAGCGCGTCGAAGCCGCCTACCGCTTCGCCTTCGAGGCCCACCGCGGCCAGTTCCGCTTCAGCGGCGATCCCTACATCTCGCATCCGCTGGCCGTCGCCGAGACGCTGGCCGAGTGGCAGCTCGACACCCAGGCGCTGATCGCGGCGCTGCTGCATGACGTGATGGAGGACACGGCGATCGCCAAGGCGCAGATCGCCGAGGCCTTCGGCAAGGTGGCCGCCGAGCTGGTCGACGGCGTCTCCAAGCTCGACAAGATCGAGAACCAGTCCTACGAGGAAGCGCAGGCGGAGAACTTCCGCAAGATGCTGCTGGCGATGGCGCGCGACATGCGCGTCATCCTCATCAAGCTGGCCGACCGCCTGCACA
>DASVZI010000047.1:0-1812 GCA_036391735.1 Rhodocyclaceae bacterium | reverse complement strand
ATCGCCGCCTCGGTCAGCACGCGCGTGGTTTCCTGGAAGGAAGCCGCGGAGATGAACGAATCGGTGGACAGGCTGGCCTTGGTGATGCCGAGCAGGATGTCGATGAACTGGGCCGGGCGCTTGCCTTCCGCGATCAGCTTGTCGTTCTCGTCCAGCACTTCGGCGCGCTCGACCTGCTCCTCCTGGAGGAATTTGGAATCGCCCGGATCGGCGACCACGACGCGGCGCAGCATCTGGCGCACGATCACTTCGATGTGCTTGTCGTTGATCTTCACGCCCTGCAGACGATAGACGTCCTGCACCTCGTCGATGACGTAGCGCGCCAGTTCCTCGATGCCCTTGAGGCGGAGGATGTCATGCGGATCGACCGGACCGTCCACGATCACCTCGCCCTTGTTCACGACCTGGCCGTCGTGGGCCATGACGTGCTTGTCCTTCGGGATCAGGTACTCGTGGGCGGTGCCGTCCGGCTCGGTGATGATGAGGCGCTGCTTGCCCTTCGTGTCCTTGCCGAACGAGACGGTGCCGGTGACTTCTGCCAACATCCCGGCGTCCTTCGGCGAACGCGCCTCGAACAGCTCGGCGACGCGCGGCAGACCGCCGGTAATGTCGCGGGTCTTGGCGGATTCCTGCGGGATGCGGGCAAGAATGTCGCCGACGCTGACCGGCTGGCCGTCCTTCACCGTAATGATGGAGCCGACGTGGAAGGTGATGGTCACCGAATGGTCGGTGCCGTGGATCTTGATTTCCTGACCGGCTTCGTCGAGCAGCTTGACCTGCGGACGCAGGCCCTTGGTGGCCGACTTGGTGCCGCGCTTCGGGTCGATGACGACGAGGGTCGACAGGCCGGTGACATCGTCCACCTGCTTCGCGACGGTGGCGCCTTCCTCGACGTGCTCGAACTTCACCGTACCGGCGTATTCGGTCACGATCGGGCGGGTGTGCGGGTCCCAGGTAGCGAGGATGGCGCCGGCCTTGATCGTATTGCCGTCGTCGCCGATCAGCGTCGCGCCGTAGGGCACCTTGTGGCGCTCGCGCTCGCGGCCGTTGTCGTCGGTGATATAGACCTCGCCGGAACGCGCGATGACGACCTTCTCGCCCTTCGGGTTGGTGACGTAGCGCATGGTCGCCGAGAAGCGCAGGATACCGGCGCTCTTGGCTTCGACCTGGCTCTGGGCGGCAGCACGGGAGGCCGCGCCGCCGACGTGGAAGGTCCGCATCGTCAGCTGGGTGCCCGGTTCGCCGATCGACTGGGCGGCGATGACGCCCACCGCTTCGCCGGCGTTGACCAGCATGCCGCGGCCGAGGTCGCGGCCATAGCACTTGGCGCACAGGCCATAGCGCGTCTCGCACGACAGCGGGGTGCGCACGCGAACCTCGTCGATGCCCATCGCTTCGATGGTATCGACCGCGTCTTCGTCGAGCAGGTAGCCGGCGGGATAGAGGACGTCCTGGGTATCGGGGTTCATCACGTCGGTCGCGACGACACGGCCGAGGATGCGCTCGCGCAGGGCTTCGATCACTTCACCGCCCTCGACCAGCGCCTTCATGGCGAAGCCGTTCTGCGTGCCGCAGTCGTCCTCGGTGACCACCAGGTCCTGGGTGACATCGACCAGGCGGCGGGTCAGGTAGCCGGAGTTCGCGGTCTTCAACGCGGTGTCGGCCAGACCCTTGCGGGCGCCGTGCGTCGAGATGAAGTACTGCAGAACGTTGAGGCCTTCGCGGAAGTTCGTCGTGATCGGCGTCTCGATGATGGAGCCGTCCGGCTTCGCCATCAGGCCCCGCATGCCGGCCAGCTGGCGAATCTGCGCC
>DASVZI010000046.1:0-16368 GCA_036391735.1 Rhodocyclaceae bacterium | reverse complement strand
CGCTGAGCAAGATGCGCATCTACGGCTACAACTACGGCGACGGGACCTACCTGGGAACAAACGGCGACAATTGCACCTGGCAGCAAACGTCCGTCACTCAGGGCCAATGCCGCAGTTGGGGCAACCCCATGGCGGAGATCTTCTACGAGGGCCTGCGTTATTTTGCGGGTAACGGCAAGACGGCGACGCCCGATTACGCCTATGGCGCGAGTTCGGCGGATGCGACCCTCGGCCTGCCTGTCGCCACTTGGAGAGACCCGCTCGACGGCAACAACTACTGCTCCCCGCTGACGAGCTTGGTGTTCAACGCCTCGGTATCCACCAACGAATACAACAAGTCTTCACCGGCGCCGTCGTCCACCCAAGGCACCACCAAGTTCGATCTCGCGACCAAGAGCCTGGATGACATCAATGCGGGAACTACGACACCGGCCGAAAAGACGGACGCGGTCGGGGCCGGAGAACACATCAACGGCAACAGCTATTTCGTCGGCAAGGCCGTATCCGACGGGTCCTATGTTCCCGCGTCCGGCACGACGAACTATGAGCTGTGTACGTCAAAGCAGGTGGCGGCCCTTGGCAAGATCTATGGCATCTGTCCCGAAGGCCCAACCCTCGAGGGCAGCTACCTGATGTCCGGCCTCGCCTATCAAGCGCACATGAACCGGATTCGAACCGACTTGACGATTCTGGATCCGACCGACACCAAATCGCTGAAAGTAACGACCTATGGCGTCCAGCTGGCGACAAACGTGCCGCGCCTGGCGATCCCAGTGCCCGGATCGACCACGGGACAGCAGGTAGTGATTCAACCCGCCTATCGCCTCGACATGGGGAGTAGGGGCATGGGCGGCGGGATGCTGGTGGACATGCAGCTCGTATACCGTTCCGTCTCCTCGACCACCGCGACGGGTCAGGTCTACCTCAACTGGGAAGACAGCGAACAAGGCGGCGACTACGACCAGGATGTATGGGGGATCCTGCGCTACTGCGTCACGGTTGCGGCCGGCGGTTGCGATGCCGCGATGGGTTTATCCGGGACCTTGGCCAATTCCGTATACGTAATGACCAATACCATCGCCTACTCGACGGGTAATCCGCAGGGCTTCGGCTACATCGTCAGCGGAACCACCCAAGACGGGCCGCATTTCCATTCCGGAATATTGAACTACAAGTTCGCGGATCCGCAGCACATCACCATCGTCTCTCCGGCGAACTTGAGCAGCGCTCATCTCGGAACCGACGGAGGTTGCGGCACCGACACCGACGCCAATCCCCCCAAGGTCTATTCGACCTCCGACGGCAAGGGCTGCCAGGTGGGCGATCCGCTCGCCATCGCCCGCTACACCTTGTCTTCGTCCGCCACGACGAACGCGTTGCAGGACCCGCTGTACTACGCAGCAAAGTGGGGATCATTCACCGACACCAACGGCAACGGCATCCCGGACACCCAGGCCGAATGGGACAGCAAGAAGAGCGACGGAACGGCCGGAGCGGATGGCAATCCGGACACCTACTTCCTCGTGAGCAACCCCCTCGCATTGGAGCAGGCGCTCAACACGGCCTTCGTTTTCATCGTCAACTCGTCGTCGGCCGCATCGGTGGCCACCAACTCGACGTCGCTGAGCACCGATACCGTCGTCTACCAGGGACGCTTCAATCCCGCCAACTGGGCCGGCGAACTCCTCGCCTGCCGGATCCAGTCGGACCCGGAATGCACGACGCCCCTCTGGGACGCTGGCATTACCAGCACTCCGAACGAGACACGCTTGCAGCAGATTGCGCGCAACATCCTGACTTTTAAGCCCTCCACTCAGGCAGGCGCTGCCTTCCAGTGGGACAATCTCGACTCGGCGCAGCAGAACTACCTGGAGAATATCTCGATCGGTGCCACCCCGACGGCCGGCCAGATTTCCTACGGACAAGCCGTGCTCGGCTACCTCCGGGGCAGCGGCACCAACGAGGGCGCGGGAGCGCTCCACTTCCGCTCCCGGGTCACCACAAAGTTGGGCGACATCGTCGACTCCGCTCCCCTCTATGTAGGAGTACCCCAGGGAGAGTATTCCAACCCCAATCTCTTTCTCGGCGCCTACTTGTCCTCGTCCACTTACGCCAGCTGGCGTAACACCAACAAGGATCGTCCCGCCATGCTCTACGTTGGCGCGAACGACGGGATGCTTCACGGATTTGACGCAGCGACCGGCGTAGAAAAGCTGGGGTTCATCCCCAACACGGTCTACCGAAACCTCACCGCGCTGGTCAGCCCGACCTATAACGATCCAAGCTCCACCGAGCACAAGTACTTTGTCGATGGCTCCCCCTCGGCTGCTGACGTTGAGTTCACCACCGGCTGGCGGACTGCGCTCGTTTCGGGGCTGGGGAAGGGCGGCCGAGCGGTGTTCGCGCTCGATGTTACCGATCCGTCCGTCTTCTCGGAGACCAACACGGACACGGTACTCTGGGAATTCTCGAGCGCCAGTACGACAAAGGATAGTGGCGGAGCCACCAATACCGATGCGGGCGAGCTCGGCTACGTCTATGGAAAGCCATTGATCGCCAAGATGAACAACGGCAAGTGGGCCGCAGTTTTCGGAAACGGATATAACTCGAATTCCAACACGGCATCCCTGTTCATCGTCTTCATCGAGGACGCCATCGGCGGCGACTGGGTGAGCGGCTCCAACTACATCCGCATCGCGACGGGCATCGGAAGTGCTGGCAACCCGAACGGACTCTCGACGATCAATGCAATCGATACCGACGGAAACGGGACGATCGACTACGTGTACGGCGGCGACCTGCTAGGCAATTTGTGGAAGTTCGACGTATCGAGCGGGACGTCGTCCAACTGGGCTATTGGGCAGGTCGCCGGCAGTCAACGGCCGCTCTTCGTTGCCTGCACGGGCCCCGCCTCCGGAACCTCGTATGCCGACAGCTGTCCTGCGCCGTACGCACGGCAACCGATCACCGTTCCTCCGGAATTGAGTTTCAACCCGGTCTATCAGAACGATGTAATGGTCTATTTCGGTACCGGTCGCTACCTCACCATGGCGGACCCCGGAACCTCGACTACGCAGACGGTCTATGGAATCAGGGATTCCAATACGACCAGCATTACAGGCACATCTGTTCGGCCTAGCCGAGCCAACCTGCAGCCGCAGACCATCATAGCCAGTCCGACCGTGGACGGCGCCCGCACGTTCCAAACCATCGTAGCCGGCGATCCGAGGCCCGACACATCGTATACGGTCGACTGGACAACGAAATACGGCTGGTACGAGGACCTTCCGGCCACGGGCGAACGGGTGATTGCAGCTCCGGCTCTGATGCGTGGGATCTTGTATTACGACACCTTTGTGCCATCGACGAATCCCTGCCTGTTTGGCGGGTCCAGCTACTCGATGGCGGTGGGGTATGAAACGGGAGGCATGCCGAACCTCGTCGTCTTCAAGACCGGCACCACCTTCGCAAACTCCACCATCGTCGCCGGCGTCTCCATACCCGGAACCCTTGGCGGCGGCATCAACCTCATACCGAGGGGAAGCCGGGCATTGAATCCCGGAGGCTTTCCAGGAGGGACCGATCAGCCCAATACCGACGGAAAGAGGGTCTTTGCGACCGACAAGGGGCTCTTGACCTCGTTGTCGATCAATCCAGGCGCCATGGCCGGCACGCGCATCAGCTGGCGAGAGCTGAATCCCTGACAAGAATCTACGGGTGCGCGTCTCGACATGTTTGGGAGTTTCCCTCGTTCTTCACGCGGTCCTGCTCTCGCTGAGCGGGACCGCGCGGAATGAAAGCGATTATTGGCTGCCCTCTTTGGCAAGCGGCGGGCAGGTGAGGGCGAGCCCGCTGAACGTGAATCTGGCGCCGACCAACCGTGAAGCGGAAGCCTCTCCATTGCCAGCCCCACCGATCGCGCCCGGAGCGGCAACATCCACGTCGGGCGACCTAGCCGCGGATGCGGCGCGACCGCCGACAATCGGATCCGAGGAATCGCCCGGCTCCGTCATAGCAATCCCTGTAATTCGCTACTACAAACCGGACGAGCTCTCCGTACGCCCGACGATCCTGCAACCCCTCCCCGACTCGATCGACCGAAGCTGGCCTTTGGCGCGGCCGGGGCGGGCCGTCATCCGAATCTATATCGGTGAAGACGGCTCGGTGGAAAACATCAAGTTGGAGGAGTCGGACTTGCCCGCCGAATTCGATTCGCTGGTAGTCGGGGCCATGACGAACAGCCTCTTCACGCCCGGGCAAATCGAAGGCCGGAACGTCAGAAGTCAAATCCGGATTGAGATTCGCTTCGAAAGCGAAGCGTCGATCAATTAATCGGGATCCCTGGTCAGTTCCCTTGGAAGGGGAAAGCTGACGTTCTCGGCCGTTCCCTCCTGATCCTCGATGGCTACGCAGCCGAGCTCGGTGAGTCGTCCGACGACCCCTTGGACCAGAACTTCGGGTGCGGAGGCGCCGGCAGTCACCCCCACACGATCCATCCCGACCAGCCAAGCAGCCTCGATATCGTCGGCCGAATCGACAAGACGCGCCTGAACGCTCCGCTTCCCCGCCACCTCCCGCAGCCGGTTCGAATTGGAACTATTCGGCGATCCCACCACAATGACGAGATCGCATTGCTCGGCCAGGCGCTTCACCGCATCCTGCCGATTCTGGGTCGCGTAGCAGATGTCGTCCTTGCGCGGCCCGAGGATCCGCGGGAAGCGCGCCTGCAGAGCAGCGACGATTTCGGCGGCATCATCCATCGACAGCGTTGTCTGGGTGACGAAGGCCAGCTTCTCCGGGTCGGCCACCTGCAGTCCGGCCACATCCGCAGGCCTCTCTACGAGATGCATGCCGCCCGCCGCCTGCCCCATGGTGCCCTCGACTTCCGGGTGACCCTTGTGGCCAATCATGACGACCTCTCGGCCCTGCTCGCGCATGCGCGCGACTTCGAGGTGAACCTTGGTCACCAGCGGACAGGTGGCGTCGAAGACGCGCAGGCCGCGGCGCTCGGCTTCAGCGCGCACCGACTTCGGTACGCCATGGGCGCTGAAGATCACGGCAGCGCCATCCGGGACCTCGTCGAGTTCCTCGACGAACACCGCCCCCTTGGCGCGCAGATCCTCCACGACATAGCGGTTGTGCACCACCTCGTGGCGCACGTAGATCGGCGCGCCGAACTTCTCCAGTGCGCGCTCCACGATGGCGATGGCGCGCTCGACGCCGGCGCAAAAGCCGCGCGGATTGGCCAGCAGCACTTCCATCAGAGCACTCCCACCACTTCCACTTCGAAGCGGATCGTCTTGCCTGCGAGCGGGTGATTGAAATCGATCAGCGCCGATTCGGCATCGAGCTCGCGGATCATGCCGGTGAACTTGCCGCCGCCGGGCGCGGCGAACTCGACCAGCGCCTGCAATTCGATCTTGCTGCCCGCCGGCAGTTCCGCTCGCGGCAAACGCTGGAGCAGTTGCGGATTGTGCGCTCCGAAGCCTTGTTCCGGCGCCAGGATGAAGACCTGGCGCGCACCCACCGCCAGTCCGTTGAGGCAGGCCTCGAGCGACGGCGCCAACTCTCCGCTGCCGAGTTGCAGCGTCGCCGGAGTGGCGCCGAAAGTGCTGACGATCTCGACGTCGTCGGCCGTCGCCAGCCGGTAATTCAGGGTGACGAGGCTGTCGGGCTTGACGGTTTCGCTCACGAGGATTCCTTCTCCATGAACTGCTGCCACAGCATCAGTGCGACGCCGAGCGTGATGGCCGAGTCGGCGACGTTGAAAGCGGGGAAATGCATGCCCGCCCAGTGGAAATCGAGGAAGTCGACCACTGCGTCGTAGCGCAGGCGATCGATTACGTTGCCCAGCGCGCCGCCGAGGATCAGCGAGAGCGCCGCCGGCATCAGGCGCTCGCGCGCGTGGTGACGGATGGTAACGATCAGCCAGACCGAGATGCCGAACGCCAGCGCCACGAACAGCCACTTCTGCCATCCGCCGGCATCGCGCAGGAAGCTGAAGGCGGCACCCGGGTTGAACACGAACACCAGGTCGAAGAAGGAGGTCACCGGCAGCGCCTCGTGCAGGCGGAAGACCGTCACGATCCAGGCCTTGCTGACTTGGTCGAGCGCGATCACCGCGCCCGCGAGCCCGAGCCAGAGCGGCAGGGCGGGCTTCAAGCGGCTTCGCGCGCCTCGCCGGCGCCGAACAGGTTTTCCGCGCAGCGGCCGCACAATTCCGGATGGTCGGCCGCATGATCGTGCTGTCCGACGTCGGCGCGCCAGTGCCAGCAGCGCGCGCACTTGGCATGCTCGCTCGCCGTCGCCACGATGGCCTCGGCACCTTCGTCGGCAGCCTTGACCAGCGTCGTCTTCGAACAAATCAGCACGAAGCGCAGGTCGTCGCCGAGCGAGGCCAGCAGGTCGTGCTTGGCACCGCTGGCGCGAATCTCGACCTCCGCCTGCAGCGACGAGCCGATCTTGCCCGCCGTGCGCAAGTCTTCAAGCACCTTGGTGGCATCGTTGCGCACCTCGCGCAGCCGCGTCCACCGCTCGATCAGGGCGGCCTCGCCGTCCTGATCGGGCAGCTTGTGCCAAGTGTGCAGCATCACGCTGTCTTCGGGGTTTTTCGACAGCACCTGCCAGATTTCCTCGGCGGTGAAGGACAGGATAGGCGCCATCAGCTTCGTCACCGTCTGCAGGATGTGCCACAGGACACTCTGTGCGGCACGGCGCGGGCGGCTGTCGGCGGCGGTCGTATACAGGCGGTCCTTGAGGATGTCGAGGTAGAAGGCGCCGAGATCCTCCGAGCAGAAGTTCTGCAGCGCCTGCACGATCTTGTGGAACTCGTAGCGGCCGTAATCGTTTTCCGCCTGGGCCTGCAAGGCACGCGTCAGCGCCAATGCGTAGTGATCCGCCTCCAGCCACTCGGAGACCGGCAGCATCTGCGTCGCGGCATCGAAGTCAGCCGTGTTGGAAAGCAGGAAACGCAGCGTATTGCGCAAGCGGCGATAAGTCTCAACGACGCGCGATAGGATTTCCTTGGAGATCGAGAGCTCGCCCGAATAGTCGGTCGCCGCCACCCAAAGGCGCAGGATCTCGGCGCCGAGGCTGTCCGAGACTTCCTGGGGCGCGACCACGTTGCCCTTCGACTTGGACATCTTCATGCCCTTGCCGTCGACGACGAAGCCGTGCGTCAACAGCGCCTCGTAGGGCGCGCGGCCGTCGATGGCGCAGCCGGTGAGCAGCGACGAATGGAACCAGCCGCGATGCTGGTCGGAGCCTTCGAGGTAAAGATCGGCCGGATACGCGAGGTCGTCCTTGTGCGAGCCACGCATCACGCTCCAGTGCGTCGTGCCGGAATCGAACCAGACGTCGAGCGTGTCGCTCATCTTGTCGTATTGCGCGGCCTCGTCGCCCAGCAGCTCCTTCGGGTCGAGCGCGAACCATGCCTCGATGCCGCCCTGCTCGACGCGCCTGGCAACCTGCTCGAGCAACTCGAGGGTGCGCGGATGCGGCGCGCCGGTTTCCTTGTGCAGGAAGAACGGGATGGGCACGCCCCAGTTGCGCTGGCGCGAAACGCACCAGTCGGGCCGGTTGGCGATCATGGCATTGAGGCGGGCCTTGCCCCATCCCGGGAAGAACTCCGTCGCCTCGACGGCGGCGAGCGCGGCGTCTCGCAGCGTCTGCGCGCCTTCGGCCGGCTGGCGATCCATGCCGGCGAACCACTGCGTCGTGGCGCGGTAGATGATTGGCGTCTTGTGGCGCCAGCAGTGCATGTAGCTGTGCACGATCTCGCCGCTGGCCATCAGGTGGCCGACCTCGGCGATCTTCTCGACGATGACCGGGTTGGCCTTCCAGACGTTGAGTCCGCCGAAGAACGGCAGGCTCTCGCTGAACCGGCCGTCGCCCTGCACCGGCGTCAGGATCTCGTCGCTCCGCATGCCGGCACGCATGCAGGACTCGTAGTCCTCGACGCCGTAGGCCGGCGCGCAATGCACGATGCCGGTGCCGGTGTCGAGCGTCAGGTAGTCACCGAGGAAGACCGTCGACGCGCGATCGTAGAACGGATGGCGGAACTGCATGCGATCGAGCGCCATGCCCTGGGCGGCGCCGAGTACCTTGCCGGCCAGGCCGTAGCGCTCGAGCGCAGCGGCACGCAGTTCGGCGGCGAGGATCAGCAGGCCGCGCTCGGTATCGACCAACTCGTAGACGAAATCGGGATGGACGTTGAGCGCCTGGTTGCCGGGAATGGTCCACGGCGTGGTGGTCCAGATCACCGCGTAGGCGGGCTTGTCCGGCAAGGCCGCGACGCCGAAGGCCGAGGCCAGACGGCCACGCTCTGCGGGGTCGAGCGGGAAGGCGACGTCGATCGCCGGCGACTTCTTGTCCTGATACTCGACCTCGGCTTCCGCCAACGCGGAATGGCAATCGAAGCACCAGTTGACCGGCTTCAGGCCCTTGAAGAGATAGCCCTTGCGGAACATCTCGCCGAGCGCGCGGATCTCGTCGGCCTCGGTCCTGAAAGCCATGGTCAGGTACGGATTGCCCCACTCGCCGAGTACGCCGAGGCGGATGAAGTCCTTCTTCTGGCGCTCGACCTGCTCCTGGGCATAGGCTCGGCAAAGCTCGCGCGCCTTGTCGGCCGGCAGGTGCTTGCCGTGCGTCTTCTCGATCTGGTGCTCGATCGGCAGGCCGTGGCAGTCCCAGCCCGGCACGTAGGGCGCGTCGAAGCCGGCTAGCGTCTTCGAGCGCACGATGATGTCCTTCAGCACCTTGTTCACGGCGTGGCCGATGTGAATGTCGCCGTTGGCATAGGGCGGACCGTCGTGCAGGACGAAGCGCGGACGGCCCTTGGCCGCGGCGCGGATGCGTTGGTAGAGCTGCCTTTGCTGCCAGTCCTTGACCCAGCCGGGCTCGCGCTTCGGGAGGTCGCCGCGCATCGGGAACGGCGTGTCCGGCATGTTGAGAGTCTTGCGGTAATCAGCCATGGGTGTGACCTAGAAAATAGTCCCGCGTGTCGGCGACGTCGCGGGCGATCTGGTTCTTCAGTTCTTCGAGCGAGGCGAACTTGCGCTCCTCGCGGAGCTTATGCAGGAAGTGCACCGTGACGTGACTGCCGTAGACGTCACGATCGAAATCGAACAGGTGGACTTCGAGCACGGGTTTCATGCCATCGGCCAGCGTCGGCCGCACGCCGAGGTTGGCGGCGCCCGGCAAGTGGCGCTTGTCGAGCCCGGAGACGGTGACGGCGAATACGCCGGTCAGCGGCATGCGCTTGCGCCTGAGCTGGACGTTGGCGGTGGGAAAACCGTACTTGCGCCCGATCTTGTCGCCGTGAACCACGCGCCCCGCGATCACGTAGGGCCGGCCGAGCAGCCGCGCCGCGTGCTCGAGATCGCCGGCGGCCAGCGCGTCGCGCACGGCGGAACTCGATACTCGCTCGCCGTCCACCTCGACGGTGTGCATGGCCTCGCAGGTGAAGCCGTACTGCCGACCGGCCGCCTGCAGCAGCCCGAAGTCGCCGCTGCGTCCTTTGCCGAAGCGGAAATCGTCACCGATGATGACGTGCTTGACGGCCAACCCCCTCACCAGCAGGTGCTGGATGAACTCGTCGGCCGTCAGCGACGCCAGCCGGCGATCGAAGCGGCACACATAGGTGCGCTCCACGCCGCAGCTTTCGAGCAGGTTCAGCTTCTCGCGCATGGAGGTCAGCCGCGCCGGCGCCTGATCGGGCGCAAAGACCTCGCGCGGATGCGGCTCGAAAGTCATCACCGCGGGCGGCACGCCGAGTTCGCGCGCCTTCGCCACCAGGCGCTCGAGCATCGCGCGATGGCCGAGATGCAGGCCATCGAAGTTGCCGATGGTGAGCACCGTCGGCGTCGAAGCCTGATCGGGAATCTTGCGAAAGACCAGCATTGGCGCTTTGCCTTGGTGTGACGGGGAAAAGGGCAAATTATATCAGGCGCCTGCGGGCGCCCGGCCCGGCGGCTCAGGCCAGCTTGGACTTCGCCAGCGGCGGATTCTTGGCGAAATAGGCCTTGATGCCCCGCAGGATCGCCGTCGCCATCTGCTCCTGGTAGGCGTCGTCATTGAGGCGACGCTCCTCCTCGGGATTCGAGATGAAGGCCGTCTCGACGAGGATGGATGGGATGTCGGGCGCCTTGAGCACGGCAAAGCCCGCCTGCTCGACCTGGCCCTTGTGCAGGGCATTGATGCCGCCGATCTGGGACAGCACCGCCTTGGCGAGCTTGAGGCTGTCGTTGAGGGTTGCCGTCTGCGAAAGATCCAGCAGCGTGCGGGCGAGGTACGGGTCCTTGACACCGATGTTCACTCCGCCGATCAGGTCGGCGGCATTCTCGCGCTGCGCCAGCCAGCGCGCCGCCGAGGACGAGGCGCCGTTCTCGGACAGCACGAACACCGAGGAGCCGCGAGCGGTGGGCTTGAGGAAGGCATCGGCATGCACCGAGACGAACAGGTCGGCCTGGACGCGGCGCGCCTTCTGGACGCGCTGCCCCAGCGGAATGAAGTAGTCCTCGTCGCGCGTCAGCACCGAGCGCATGTTCGGCTCGCCGTCGATGAGCCTCTTGAGGCGCCGGCCGATCGACAGCGTGACGTCCTTCTCGCGGCTGCCGCCTCTGCCGATGGCGCCGGGATCCTCGCCCCCATGGCCCGGATCGAGCATCACCGTAACCAGCCGGGTGATCCCGTTCTTCTCGACGGCAGCCGCCGCCTTGTCTCCCGGCGTCGGCCCGGTGGTCGGGATCTCGTTCTTCTGCAGCAGCGCCATCAGCGGATCGGGCGCCTCGGCCGGATAGAGGTCGAGCACCAGGCGATGGCCGTATTCACCGACAGGCGCCAGGGTGAACACCTGCGGCTTCACCTCGACCTTCAACTCGATCACCAGCCGAACCACGCCCGGCTTGTTGCGTCCCGCCCGGATCAGCTTGATCTGTGGGTCGGACGCCAGGATCTTGCTGGGCAGGCTCGACAGCACGGAATTGAATTCGACCCCTTCGAGATCCACGACCAGCCGCTCGGGATCCTTGACGAGCATCTGGGTGTACTTGATCGGATGGTCGCACTCGAGGGTGACGCGCGTGTAATCGGGCGCCGGCCAGACTCGCACGGCGAGGATCGCGGGCTGCGCGGCGAAGCCCACGCGCGTGACCAGCAGCGTCAGGCTGGCGGCCGCGAACTTGAGGACGTCGCGCCGGCTGGCGCCGACTTCGCCAGGGCCGTCAGCCATTGCCGGCCCCGCTCGCCTTGCGCGGAAAGGTCCGCACGGCGGGCATTTCCGGCAACGGTGAGGCAGATCGAGAGATCAGGCGCGGGCAGGTAAGGCGCGGCCTTGTCCGGCCATTCGACCAGACAGATTCCCTCGCCCGAGAAGTATTCGTCCAGGCCCGCATCCAAATATTCTTCCGGCTGGTTGAACCGATAAAAATCAAAGTGATACAAGTTTAATCCAGAAACCGCATGAAGTTCAACCAGCGTGTAGGTCGGGCTCTTGACCGGACCGCGGTCGCCGAGCGCGCGCAGCCAGCCGCGCACCAGCGTCGTCTTCCCCGCGCCGAGATCTCCTTCGAGCGCAAGGACCGCGGGACCGGCGCGCACCAGCGCGGCCAGCGCCGCGCCCAGCGCCAGCGTGGCGGCTTCGTCGGGAAGTTCGAAGGTAAGATGGTCCGCATGCATGATCGCGACTGGGCTGCGCTCGCGGCGCAAATCAAGGATTGGGGCAGGGAACTTGGCTTCGATGCCGTCGGCATCGCCGGCATCGACCTCGGTGCCGCTGAAGACGGCCTCCTCGCCTGGCTGGCCGCCGGTTGCCACGGCGAGATGGATTATATGGCGAGCCACGGAACCAGACGTTCGCGGCCGGCCGAACTGGTGCCTGGCACCCGCAGCGTCATCGTGGCACGCATGAACTACCTGCCGTCAGCCGACTCCGCGACGACCGAAGGCGACGGCGCCGCGGTCTCCCGCTACGCCTGGGGCCGCGACTACCACAAGGTCGTACGCAATCGGCTGCAGAGACTCGCGAGTCGCATCGAAGCCGAGATCGGCGCCTTCGGCTACCGGGCGTTCACCGACTCGGCACCGGTGATGGAAGTCGAACTCGCGCGCCTCGCCGGGCTCGGCTGGCGCGGCAAGCACACCCTGTTGCTGTCGCGCGACGCCGGTTCCTGGTTCTTCCTCGGCGAGATCCTCGTCGACCTGCCCCTGCCGGCCGACGCGCCGACGAGCGAGCATTGCGGCAACTGCCGCGCCTGCCTCGACGCCTGCCCGACCGGCGCCATCGTGGCGCCCTATCGCGTCGATGCGCGCCGCTGCATCTCCTACCTGACGATCGAACTGAAGGGCAGCATCCCCGTGGAACTGCGACCGCTGATCGGCAACCGGGTCTACGGCTGCGACGATTGCCAGTTGTGCTGCCCATGGAATCGCGGCGCGCCGCGCACCCGCGAAGAGGACTTCGCGGTTAGGCACGGACTCGACCACATGATGCTCGTCAACCTGTTCGCCTGGTCGGCAGAAGAGTTCGATGCGAAGATGGCGGGCAGTGCCATCCGGCGCATTGGGCATGAACGCTGGCTGCGCAATATCGCGGTAGGACTGGGGAATGCGCCGACGACGCCGGCCGTGCTGGCCGCGCTGGAAGCGCGGCGCGACGATTCGTCAGCCCTGGTGCGCGAGCACGTCGAGTGGGCGCTGATGCGGCATCAGGGCCCGGTGGCGACCGGCCGCGAAGGATCGGCGCACCACTCGCTCCACGAGCCCGGATAGAGCCTCGATCCCTTCAGCCCCGCCGCTTCCATCGCCAGGATGTTGTGGCACGCCGTCACGCCGGAGCCGCACTGCTGCACCACGGACTCGGGGGAGCGGCCGGCGAGCAGCGCGTCGAAATCGGCGCGCAATTCGTCGACCGGCTTGAAGTAGACGCCGGCATCGTCGAGGTTGTCCATGAAGAAGCGGTTGACGGCGCCGGGAATGTGGCCGCCGACCGGATCGAGCGTCTCGTTCTGCCCGGCGAAACGCTCTTCGGTGCGGGCGTCGAGCAGCAGCATCTCCGGCTTGCCGAGCTGGCCCTGCACGAAGTCGGCATCGACGATCGGCTGGCTCGGTCGCACCGGAAGGCTTGCCGCCGGGTAGCCGGGCACTTCGGCGTTCAACGGCTGCTTCGCCCGCCGCCAGCCGGCCAGGCCGCCGTCGAGCACGGCGACCTTTTCGTGCCCGATCCAGCGCAACAGCCACCACAGCCGCGCGGCAAAGGCGTTCCCTTCGTTGTCGTAGGCGACGACCTGCGTATCCGGACCGACGCCGCATGCGGCCATGCGCGCCGCAAAGACTTGCGGATCGGGCAGCGGATGACGCCCGTTCTTCCCGGTCGTCGGGCCTGACAAATCGCGATCGAGGTGAAGGAACAGGGCGCCGGGAATGTGCTCCTTGGCGTAGGCCTTCTCGCCGTATGCCGTATCGCGCAGATCGTGCCGGCAGTCGAACACGCGCCAGGCGGGGTCGCCAACGTGGCCGGCAAGTTCCTGCGCCGAGACGAGGCAGCCCGTCATTCGGCCACCCCGGCCAGCCAGGCGCGGGCGTCGGCCTCGTCCTTGAACACGCGCAGGTCCGCGGCGACGAAGGACTGCTCGAGCCAGGCCGTGAACGCCACCCATGGGCTGTCGGACAGCAGCGCGATGCGAACGAACTTGCCCTGGTGCTCGCGGCTGAACTTGATCTCCTCGAGCACCATGTCCACCGTGAAGCGAAGCATCTCGCGCAGGTCGAACAACAGGTTCACGGGCTCGTCGGCCGGCACTTCCTCGGCGACGACGCGCTCGAACTCCTTGAAGTCGGCGACGGCGAATTCGCCGAGAGCGGTGACGGTAACGAGGTTTTCCTTATGGTCGATCGCGATCATGTTGCATCCCTGTGACGATGGTGGGGAAACTATAGCGCAGCCGGCGGCAGCCTCAGCGCGGCCACTGGCCGGCGATGGCGCGGCGGTAGAACTGATGAAAATGCCGCATGCCGTCCTCGGTGGGCGACTGGTAGGGACCGACCTCGCTGCGGCCCTGCCGCCACAGCGCGTAGCGGCCGCGATCCATGCGCTCGCCGATGTCGTCGTCCTCGATCGCGGTTTCCATGTAGGCCGCCTGTTCCGCCTCGACGAACTCCCGCTCGAAGTCGGCGATTTCCTCGGGGTAGTAGAACTCCACCACGTTCATGGTCTTGTCGATGTCCTCGGGAATCACCGTCGACACCACCAGGACGTGCGGATACCACTCGACCATCACGTTCGGATAGTAGGTGAGCCAGACCGCGCCCTGCCTCGGCTTGTCGGCGCCGTAACGATCGAGCACGGCCTTCTGCCAGCGGCCGTAGACCGGCGAGCCGACCTTCTGCAACGAAGTAATGCCGACGCGCTGGACCGAATACCAATCGCCGAATTGCCAAGTGAGATCGTCGCAGGTGACGAAGTTGCCCAGTCCCGGGTGGTAGGGCACGACGTGGTAGTCCTCGAGATAGACCTCGATGAAGGTCTTCCAGTTGTAGTTGCAGCGATGCAGTTCGACGCGGTCGAGCTTGTAGCCCGAGAAGTCGAACTCATCCGCCAGTTGCATTCCGGCAAGGTCGTTCGCCGCCGAGCGCGGCCCCTTGAACAGCAGGCCACGCCAGGATTCGAGCTTGCGCTTGTCCAGGTTCAGGCAGGGATTGGCCGGAAAATGGGGTGCGCCGATCAGCGCACCCTGGGTGTCGTAAGTCCAGCGATGGATCGGGCAGACGATGTTCTGCGCCTTGCCGGAGCCCTGCAGCATGACGGCCTGCCGGTGACGGCACACGTTCGACATCTCATAGACGCCATCCGGCTGGCGCACCAGCAGCCTGGCGTGGTCGTTCCACTCGGTGGAGCGGTAGTCGTACACCTCCGGGACCATCAATTCGTGTCCGACATATCCCGGCCCGTTGTCGAAAAACAGCTGCTTCTCCAGTTCGAACAGCTTCTCGTCGAAGTACCAGTCGACCGGGAACTGCGTGATTTCGGGAGCCAGTTGCGCGGGGGACGCGATGTCGGACATGATTCCCCAACCTCCGTAAACGAACCATATAACAAGGGAAAAGGCGCTGTGCCGCGATTCCCGCGACAAGCGCCTGTCCGCCGAGTATAGCCAATTTGACCTGAGGCCGGCCGATAGGCTATTTTTACGCGTTTCCCGCCCCGCTTTCGCATGTCGATGTCCGCCGTCCCCGCAAGTTTCGAAGCCGCACTCCAGGAACTGGAACGCATCGTCCAGGCCATGGAAAGCGGCGACATGCCCCTCGAGGAATCGCTGGCCAGCTACGAGCGCGGCATGGCCCTGCTGAAGACTTGCCAGGATCGGCTGGCGGCGGCCGAGCAGAAGATTCGCATGCTCGAGGACGGCGAATTGCGCGAACTGGGCGCCGGCGAAGGCGGCGACTGAGGCCATGGACTTTCCTGCCTGGATGTTAGCGGTCCAACAGCGGACCGAAAGCGCGCTGGAACGGCTGCTGCCGCCGGCGAACACGGCGCCGGCGCGGCTCCATGAGGCCATGCGCTATGCGACGCTGGGCGGCGGCAAGCGCGTTCGCCCGCTGCTCTGCCACGGCGCGGGAGAGATCTTCGGCGCCGACACGGCGCGGCTCGACCGCGCCGCCTGCGCCGTAGAGATGATCCACGTCTATTCCCTCGTGCACGACGACCTGCCCTGCATGGACGACGACGTCCTGCGGCGCGGCAGGCCCACCTGCCACGTCGAGTACGACGAGGCCACCGCGCTGCTGGTCGGCGACGCGCTGCAGACCCAAGCCTTCCTCGTGCTGGCCGAGGAGCCGGCACCCGCCGAAGCGACGCGCCAGCCCGCCATGCTGGCGCTGCTGGCCCACGCCGCCGGTTCGCGCGGCATGGCGGGGGGCCAGGCGATCGATCTGGCGGCGGTCGGCAAGGTGCTGACGCTCGAAGAACTCGAGTTCATGCACATCCACAAGACAGGCGCCCTGATCCGCGCCGCCGTCCTGCTCGGCGCCCACTGCGGCGGCGCGGACGAGGCCGCACTTCAGGCGCTGGCCCGTTTTTCCAACCGCGCCGGCCTGCTGTTCCAGGTCGTCGACGACATCCTCGATGCCGAGGCCAGCACCGCCACGCTCGGCAAGACCGCCGGCAAGGACGCCGCGCAGGGCAAGCCGACCTACGTCAACCTGCTCGGGCTGCAGCGCGCCAAGGACCAGGCCGCCGAATTGCGGGCCGAAGCCCACGCGGCGCTCGACGCCTTCGGCGATCGCGCCCGCCGGCTGCACGAACTGACCGACTTCATCGTCGAGCGCGCCTACTGACGATCATGGCCTTCCCGCTGCTCGAAACCATCACCT
>DASVZI010000045.1:0-61214 GCA_036391735.1 Rhodocyclaceae bacterium | reverse complement strand
TTGTTCCAGCAGACCCTTGCGGGATTGAATTGTGACGTACCGCCAGATGGTCACCAACAGCCAAGTGGCAAACACGGCGAGCGCGGCCAACAATACGAGGTCAGTGTTGAGGCTACTGATGTGACGCCCAACGTGGAGGTCACCGGCGCTGCGCGGCTTTATCGCGCAGCGTCCGGTGGACCGCAGGGTTATGCAACATGGCGCTCACTTGACAACCGGCAGCATGGACTTCCGCGTGCTACCGCTCTTGCCTGGAAAATCCTCGAATAGAGCTTTGATCATCGTTGGCATCACGACCGCCACTTGACCGTTGGAGCCAGCACTTCCGACCTTGGCCTCGTAGACCTTTTTGATGGTTCCGCTTCTTAGAGCCGGCATATCCAAAAGTTCTACGTTCAAGAAGCGGCTGAATTCGGTGTGTGAAGATACGCCGGAGCCAACCACGCCATATGTCGGCGTGTTGTAGGTGGTGCCGCTATAAGTCGCGTAGTTTCCGTAGCTAGTAACTGTGCCAGACGTGTAGCTGGACGACGTTCCAGTCTGACCGAAGATGGGGTATGAGGACACAACCTCCTTCCCGCTATCAACGCCGTAGGAAAAGAAGAGCGCGACATCAGCCTGTTCGGGCGCTACCTCAACAAAGCCTCGCTTATTCAATTCGTCTTTGATCAGCTTCTCGTAGGACTTGTGCTCAAGGCTGCCTTGTTGGTCCTTTAAGGGAAGGGCGGCATATCGAATAGCCGTGGGCGAAGGCGGAAGTTCATGAAACACAACAATGTTTGACTTCACCAGACCGGCGCAGCCCGTGAGCAGGCCGAGGGAAAGAAGAACAAGCAGCCTCAGCATAGTGCGACTCTCCTTGTTGCATAACGTAAAGTAGACGTCATCCCCGACGTCCTGATGTATGAACTTCTGTCCACATATTGGAAGAAGCTTCCATATCTGGCCATCCGAAACTAGGCATTTCTGCATCTGCCGCGGATGCGCTCCAGCAGCCCTAGCTGCTTCGCCTTCGCGTGCGGCAGCCGCCACAGCTTTTCCGTCTGCTGCCACATGCCGCCGGCTTCCTTGACCCTGCGGCGGAGCTCGGCTTCCTCGAAGGCGACTCTCACCAGGACGTCGCCGCTTTGCGGGCGGCAAGGGGCTTCGTCGACGAGGAGCTCGACCGTGGTGTAGCGCCGCTGGGTCTGCTCGTCGATGCGGTAGCGCACGCAGAGCAGCCGGCTGCCGAAGCGCTCGGCGAGGCGCTTGGTACCCGGCGCGCCGGGTTGCAGCTTCTTCACGACGCGGGCGTCCTTGGCGGGCAGGGTGTTCGTCATCGCTAGCATGCCTTTGGGATGGCGGCAGCCTACCAGCCCGGCGGCGCCCGATCAAGCGTCCGTCATCGCCCGCGGCGCCCCTACGCGCCGATGATTTCCTTCACCGCGGGCCACTGGCGCCGGCTCACCTGCAGGCGCTCGTCGGCGCCCTTCAGCAGCAGCGCCCAGTGCGGATCGGCCTCGCCGTCGCTGCCTTCCTTCTCGCGCGTGACGCCGGCGATGGCGCTGCGCGCGACGATGCAGTTGCGATGGATGCGCACGAAGCGCTCGGGGAATTCCTCCTCGAGCTGGGCGAGCGATTCCTCGAGCACGTACTCGCGCTCGGCGGTGCGCGCGGTGACGTACTTGAGCTCGGCCTTGAAGTAGAGCACTTCGGCCACGGGCACGAGCAGCATGCGACCGCGCTCGAGGCAGCGCAGGTGGCGCCGGCCCTGGGGGGCCAGTTCGCGCAGCGCGGGCGCGTCTGGCGCCACGCGGCGCGCCTTCCGCAGCGCTTCCAGCAGGCGCGGCGCCTTGACGGGCTTCAGCAGGTAATCGATGGCCGAGAGCTCGAAGGCCTTGACGGCGTATTGGTCGTAGGCCGTGACGAAGACGATCGCCGGCGGCTGCGGCAGGCGGGTGAGATGCTGGGCGAGCTCGATGCCGTCCATGCGCGGCATGCGGATGTCGATGAAGGCGACGTCGGCGATGCCGGCGGCCGCCTTCTCGAGCGCCTCGACGCCGTCGGCCGCCTCGGCGACGACGCGATTGGGCAGCTCGGCGTCGAGGTCGCCGAGCAGGTCGCGCAGGCGCGTGCGCGCCAGGGCCTCGTCGTCGACGACCAGGATGCGCAGGGGTTCGCTCACGGCTTGCTCCTCCGGTAGGGAAACACGATACGGACGGTGTAGAGGCCGTCGCGCTCGCTGATGTCGAGGCGCGCCTCGAGGTCGTAGAACAGCATCAGGCGCTCGCGGATGTTGGCGACCGCCATGCGGTTGCCGTTGTGGTGCTCGCCCTCCGGAGCGACCGGATTGGCCAGTTCGACCACCACCCCGTCGTTGCCGCCGTCGATGCGGATGGCGATCTCGCCGGGCTCCTGCAGGCGCTCGATGCCGTGGTAGACGGCGTTCTCCAGCAGCGGCTGCAGCATCAGCGGCGGCATCAGGGCATCCGGCGGGCAGCGGTCGACGTCCCACTTGACGACCAGGCGCGCGCCCATGCGCAGCTTCTCCAGCTCCAGGTATTGGCGCGCCAGCGCGATCTCGTCGGACAGCGGCACCAGCTCGCGGTTGTCGCGCATCAGCACGCGGAACAGGTCGGACAGCTCCTCGATCGCCGTCTCGGCGCGGCGCGGGTCGCTGCGGATGACGCCGAGCACGGCGTTGAGGCTGTTGAACAGGAAGTGCGGCCGGATGCGCGCGGTCAGGGCCATCAGGCGGGCCTCGGTGACTGCCGGCGAATGCGCCCGGCGGCGCAGGTCGAACCAGGCGAGCAGCAGCGCCGCCGCCAGCGCAGCCCAGAGGGGGCCTCGCCAGGAGGGCGCGGCGCCTTCCGACATCGGCGCCAGCAGCACGGCGAAGCATGCGGCGACCAGGACGGCGATCGACATGGCTGCGACCTCCGCCCATACCCGCGGCAGCCGCTCGAGCAGCGGCCGGGCGGCCGCCAGGGCGGCGAGGCTGCCCAGCACCGTCGGCTCGACGAAGGCCGAGAGGGACACGAATTCGTCCGGCAGTTGAACCAGCGCCTCGTTGCGCGCCAGCGCATAGGCGAGCGCGCCGACATTCGCGGCCACCAGCACCCGCAGCCAGACCCCCATGTTGCGAAAGTCCGGCAGGCAGGCGTCTTCCGGGTCCGCTCGCCCCATTTCCCGTATACTTTGCATTTTTCCCGCAGCCGTCGCGCCTGGTTACAGGTGGCTGAAATACAACAGGTTTCATTATGTCAGATCAAACAGAGGTGAAGGTCTGGTCGGGCCGCTTTTCCGAGCCGGTGTCCGATCTCGTCAAGCGCTACACGGCGTCGGTGTTCTTCGACAAGCGCATGGCGCTGCAGGACATCCGCGGCTCGCTGGCCCACGCGAAGATGCTGGCCCGCCAGAAGATCATCGCCGCCGCGGACCTCGCCGCCATCGAGCGCGGCATGGCGCAGATCCAGGGCGAGATCGAGCGCAATGAGTTCGCCTGGAACCTCGACGACGAGGACGTCCATCTCAACATCGAGAAGCGCCTGACCGCGCTGGTCGGCGACGCCGGCAAGCGGCTGCACACCGGGCGCTCGCGCAACGACCAGGTCGCGACCGACATCCGCCTGTGGCTGCGCGACACCGTCGACACCATCGGCCACCTGCTGGCCGCCTACCAAAAGGCGCTGCTGGACCTCGCGGAACAGCACGCCGACACGCCGCTGCCCGGCTTCACCCACCTGCAGGTGGCCCAGCCGGTCACCTTCGGCCACCATCTGCTCGCCTACTTCGAGATGGCGAAGCGCGATCGCGAGCGCATGGCCGACGTGCGCCGCCGCATCAACCGCCTGCCGCTCGGCGCCGCCGCGCTGGCCGGCACCACCTACCCGATCGACCGCGAGTTCGTCGCGCGCGAGCTGGGCTTCGACGGCGTCTGCGAGAACTCGCTGGATGCCGTCTCCGATCGCGACTTCGCCATCGAGTTCTGCGCCGCCGCCTCGCTCGTCATGGTGCACGTGTCGCGCTTCTCCGAGGAACTGATCCTCTGGATGAGCCCGCGCGTCGGCTTCATCGACCTCGCCGACCGCTTCTGCACCGGCTCGTCGATCATGCCGCAGAAGAAGAATCCCGACGTGCCCGAGCTGGCGCGCGGCAAGACCGGCCGCGTCGTGGGCCACCTCACCGGCCTGCTCATGCTGATGAAGGGCCAGCCGCTCGCCTACAACAAGGACAACCAGGAGGACAAGGAGCCGCTGTTCGACACCGCCGACACGCTGCTCGACACCCTGCGCATCTTCGCCGACATGGTGCCCGGCATCCGCGTCAAGCCGGAGGCGATGCGCGCCGCCCTCAAGCAGGGCTTCGCCACCGCCACCGACCTCGCCGACTACCTGGTGAAGAAGGGCCTGCCCTTCCGCGATGCGCACGAGGCCGTCGCCCGCGCCGTGCGCGCGGCCGAGGCGAAGGGCTGCGACCTGCCCGACCTGGCGCTGTCCGAACTGCAGGCGTTCTCGCCGCTGATCGGCGAAGACGTTTTCGACGTGCTGACCGTCGCCGGTTCGCTGGCGGCGCGCGACCACATCGGCGGCACCGCGCCGGCACAGGTTCGCGCCGCGATTGCGCGCGCCCGCGCGGCGCTCTGAGTCCCGCCCCGTGGAGCGCCTCGGCAAGTACGAGATCGGCCGCCGCCTCGGCCAGGGCGCGACGTCGACCGTCTATCTCGGCTACGATCCGTTCGCACGACGCGACGTCGCCATCAAGATGTTCGCGCCCGAGGTGCTCAAGGACGAGCAGAACGGCCGCATCTTCCGCCACCTGCTGAAGACCGAGGCGTCGCTGGCGGGCAAGCTCAATCATCCGCACATCGTCCAGATCTACGACGCCTACGTCAGCCCCGAGCTCAGCTACATCGTCATGGAGTACGTCGGCGGCGGCACGCTGGAAGCCTTCTGCAATATCGACAACCTGCTGCCGCTCGACCGCCTGGTCGAGGCCATCTTCAAGTGCACGCGCGCGCTCGACTACGCCTGCCGGCAGGGCGTCATCCACCGCGACATCAAGCCGGCCAACATCCTGCTCACCTCGCCGATGGCCGCGTCGGGCGACATCAAGATCTCGGACTTCGGCAACGCCTTCCAGAACAGCACCGACTCGACGCAGGTCATCGGCGTCGGCTCGCCGGCCTACATGTCGCCGCAGCAGCTTCAGGAATCGGAGCTCGACCACCGCACCGACATCTGGGCGCTCGGCGTGGTGATGTTCCAGCTGCTCACCGGCCGCCTGCCCTTCGTCGCGAGCAACAACTACGCGCTGATCAACCAGATCTGCAACATCGATGCGCCGGCGCCGTCGAGCTACCGGCCCGACCTGCCGCCGAGCCTCGACCTCATCGTCAGGCGCGCGCTGCGGCGGGAACTGACCGAGCGCTACGGCAGCTGGGACGAGTTCTCGCACGACCTCGCCGAGGTGTTCCGCAGCGGACGCCTCAAGCCGGAAGCCGACAGTTTCGTCGATACCCAGAAATTCGAGGGACTGCGCTCGCTGGCCTTCTTCGATCAGTTCTCCGACCCGGAGATCTGGGAGGTCGTGCGCTTCTCGCGGTGGGAGAACGTCCCGGCGCAGACGGTCATCATGGAAGACGGTTCGCCGGGCGACACCTTCTGCCTGCTGTTCGAAGGCGAACTCGCGGTGATGAAGCGCGGTCGTATCCTCACCGCGCTGCTGCCCGGCGAATGCTTCGGCGAGATGGCGGTGATCGGCCACCACGGCCATGTGCGCAGCGCCGACGTGGTGGCGCCCTCGCCCGCCAAGATCATCACCATTTCGGGCACTGCGCTGCGCCAAGCCTCGGACCTCTGCCGCATGCACTTCTACGAAGCATTCCTCGACGTCCTGGCGGAGCGCCTCGCACTGGCCAACGCCTGGGTGTCGTCGGCGTGAGCCAGCCGGATCGCCACTTCGTCAAGCGGGTCCCCGCCGTCGACTATCCCCGGCTGCTCGCCGAGATCGAGGGCCTGGCCGCACTGCGCGCCGCCGGTGCGGTGCGCGTGCCCGACGTGGTGGACCACGGCAGCGACGAGCGCGAATCCTGGCTGGTACTCGAACGCCTCGAACTCGGCGCGCTCGATCGCGCCAGCGGCGCCGCGCTCGGCCGAGGTCTGGCGCAGCTGCATCGCACCACCGGCCCGCATTTCGGCTGGGCGGCCGACAACTTCATCGGACTGGCGCCGCAGGAGAACGCGCCGACCGATTCCTGGCCGCTGTTCTTCGCCCGCCACCGCCTGCTGCCGCAGCTAAAGCGCGCGAGAGAGAACGGCATGGAGCGCGTGTACTTCGACAAGGGCGAACACATCGCCGAACGCCTCGCCGCCTTCTTCATTTCCGGCCATCCGGCGGCGTCGCTGCTGCACGGCGACCTCTGGTCCGGCAACGCCGGCCGCCTGCCGGACGGCACGCCGGTGATTTTCGATCCCGCGGTGTATTACGGCGACCGCGAGGCCGACGTCGCGATGGCGGAATTGTTCGGCGGCTTCCCCGAGTCGTTCTATGCGGCCTATCGCGAGGCGTGGCCGCTGTCGGAAGGCTTCGAGACGCGCAAGACGCTCTACAACCTGTACCACATCCTCAACCACTTCAACCTGTTCGGGGCGGGGTACCTGGGGCAGGCGAAGAGGATGATCGATAGGCTTGCGGCGGAGCTTCGCGGTTAGTAGTTGTTGGGGTAAGGCGCTACATTCTTCTGAACGGCGCGGCGTCCGGGCACGGCAGGGTGCCCTGCTGCACTCCGTGTCCCCCGGCGGACAAGAGCGATAGAGCGTCCGCCTCCTCCTTTACCTGCGTGCAGCAGGACACCCCACCGGCCCAGGAACGGTGGCAGCCGAGCCGGAAAACCATCTAGCCGAGGGTGGCGGGGGATCGTCGACGCGTAGGTAAAGGAGGAGGCCCGGGCCTCTGCCTCATCCGGGCCGGGGGACACGAAGCGGCGACGATCCCCCGTCGCCCTCGAGCGGGTAGCCAGCCGGAGCAGCCAAGCGGGTCAGGCCGCCTTAACCGACCCTTCCAGCTTCTGCTGCAACTCACCCGCCTCGTACATCTCCGCCATGATGTCCGAGCCGCCGATGAATTCGCCGCGGATGTAGAGCTGCGGTATGGTCGGCCAGTTGGCGTAGTCCTTGATGCCCTGGCGAAGCTCCTCGTCGCCGAGCACGTTCACCGCGGTGAAGTCCTTCACCCCGCAGGCCTTGAGGATCTGCACGGCGCGCGCCGAAAAGCCGCATTGCGGGAATTGCGCGGTGCCCTTCATGTAGAGCACCACGGGGTTGGTGGTGACGGTTTCCTTGATTCTCTGCTGGGTATCCATGATGTCTTCCTTGTAATCGTAATAGCTGATCGTTTTTGTCGGTTAATTCTACAAAGCCGTATATGGGGGATCAAGCAAAGTTTTAAAGGCGTCCGCCGGAGACCCGGACGATGCCCGCCAGATCGCGGTGCTGTTCGACCGCGGCGAAACCCGCGGCATGCAGCAGTTCGGCGACGGCCACGGCCTGGTCGTAGCCGTGCTCGAAATAGAGCCGGCCGCCGGGCGCGAGGAAGCGCGGCGCCTCCGCGACGATGCGCCGGATGGCGCCCAGTCCGTCCTGGCCGCAGTGCAGCGCCGCTTCCGGCTCGAAGCGCAGGTCGCCTTCCGACAGATGGGGGTCGCCCTCGGCGACGTACGGCGGATTGCCGACGATCAGATCGAAGAGGTCGTCGCCGAGCGCCGCGAACCAGTCGCTCTCGATGAAGCGCACCCTCGCCCCCAGCGCCATCGCATTGGCCTCGGCGACCACGAGCGCCCCCGGCGAGAAATCGAGGGCGGTGACGGCGGCAGCCGGCAGTTCAAGCGCGAGCGTGACGGCGACGCAGCCGCTGCCCGTGCCGAGGTCGAGAATGCGCGGTGCGGACAGCGTCGCGCAGGCCGCCTTGGCAAGGTCGACCAGCAGTTCGGTCTCGGGCCGCGGGATCAGCACGGCGGGCGTGACGGTGAATTCGCGCCCGTAGAACTCGCGGCTGCCGACCAGGTAGGCGATCGGCTCGCCGGCGGCGCGGCAGGCGACGAGTTCCGAGTAGTCGTCGGACTGCGCCTCGGTCAGCCGCTCGTCGCCGTGCGCGGCGAGCCAGGCCGCATCGCGCCCGAGCAGGTAGCCGGCGAGCAGCCGCGCCTCGCTGGCGGGGATGAGCTCGCGCGCGGCGGCGAGCGCCGCGGCGATGCTTATCACGCGTCTTCGCCGAGCGCAGCCAGCAGCTCGGCCTGGTGTTCGGCGGTAAGCGCCTCGACGATCTCGTCGAGTTCGCCGTCCATGATCATGTCGATCTTGTAGAGCGTCAGGTTGATGCGGTGGTCGGTGACGCGGCCCTGCGGGAAGTTGTAGGTGCGGATGCGCTCGGAGCGGTCGCCGCTGCCGATCAGGCTCTTGCGCGTGCTGGCGATCTTCTGCTGCTGCTCGCGCTCCTGCGCGTCCTTGATGCGCGCGGCGAGCACCGACATCGCTTGCGCCTTGTTGCGGTGCTGCGAGCGATCGTCCTGGCATTCGACGACGATGCCGGTCGGAAGATGCGTGATGCGCACGGCCGAGTCGGTCTTGTTGATGTGCTGGCCGCCGGCGCCGCTGGCGCGAAAGGTGTCGATGCGCAGGTCGGCGGGGTTGATGTGCACTTCCGCCAGTTCGTCGGCCTCCGGCATCACCGCGACGGTGCACGCCGAGGTGTGGATGCGGCCTTGCGCCTCGGTCTCCGGCACGCGCTGCACGCGGTGGCCGCCGGACTCGAACTTGAGCTTCGAGTAGGCGCCGTTGCCGACGATGCGGCAGATGATCTCGCGGAAGCCGCCGAGGTCCGACTCGTTGCGCGACACCACCTCGACCTTCCAGCGCTGCCGCTCGGCATAGCGCGAGTACATGCGGAACAGGTCTGCGGCGAAGAGCGCCGATTCCTCGCCGCCGGTGCCGGCGCGGATTTCCAGGAACAGGTTCTTCTCGTCGTTGGGGTCCTTCGGCAGCAGCGCGACCTGCAGCTCGTCTTCGAGCCTCGCCATCTCCGCCTCGGCGGCCTGGATCTCCTCGGCCGCCAGCTCCTTCATCTCCGGGTCGGACAGCATCTCGCGCGCCGCGGCGAGGTCGGCTTCGGCCTTGCCGTAGGCGGCGAACAGTTCGACCACGGGGCCGATCTCGGCATGCTCGCGCGTGAGCTTGCGGAAGTTCTCCATGTCGCGCGTCGCCTCCTCGCTGCCCAGCAGGGCATCGATCTCGGCGCGGCGTTCGGTCAGGTGCTGCAGCTTGTCGTGGATGCTTTTCTTCATGGCGATGGGCAGCCTCCCCAACGGGGGACCGCGCGGGAACCGGTCAGCTACTTGTCGGGATGGAGGCGGAAGATGCGCGCGATCAGCTCGGAGAGTTCCGTACGCTGCGCGCCTTCGGCCTGGTTGAGGGCCTGCGTCGGCCCGTGCATCAGCTTGTTCATCAGCCCGCGCGACAGGGCGTCCAGCACCTGGGCGGGATCGTCGCCGCGATGGAGCATCTTCAGCGCGTGGTCGACCTCGTGGCGGCGCGCGCGCTCGGCGGCGTCGCGCAGCGCGCGGATGGTCGGCACGGCTTCGCGCGCGTCGACCCATTGCAGGAAATGCGCGACGCGGTCGTCGATGATGGCCTCGGCCTCGACCACCGCCGCCTGGCGCGATTCGAGACCCTGCTCGACGATCTGGCCGAGGTCGTCGAGGGTGTAGAGGAAGACGTCGTCGAGCTTGTCGACTTCGGCCTCGATGTCGCGCGGCAGCGCCAGGTCAACCATCACCATCGGGCGGTGGCGCCGCGCCTTCAGCGCGCGCTCGACCATGCCCAGGCCGATGATCGGCAGCGGGCTGGCGGTGCAGGACACCACGATGTCGTACTCGGCGAGCCGGGCGCCGACGTCGTCGAGCCTAATGGCGTCGCCGTCGAAGCGGGCGGCCAGCGCCTCGGCCCTTTCCACGGTGCGGTTGGCGATGGTCAGCCGCTTCGGCTTCTCGCCGGCGAAGTGCGCCGCGCACAACTCGATCATCTCGCCGGCGCCGATGAACAGCACCTTCTGTTCGGAAACCTTCTCGAAGATGCGCGCCGAAAGATGCACCGAGGCCGCCGCCATGGAGACGATGTTGGCGCCGATCGCGGTGGTGGAGCGCACTTCCTTCGCCACGGCGAAGGTGTTCTGGAACAGCTTGTTGAGCAGCGTGCCCAGCGTGCCGGCCTCTTCGGCCGTGCGCGCCGCCTGCTTCATCTGGCCGAGGATCTGCGGTTCGCCCAGCACCATGGAATCCAGGCCGCTGGCGACGCGGAACATGTGGCGCACGGCGTCGCGCTTCGGATGCGTGTAGAGGTAGGGCTGGATCTCGCGCGACGGCAGCGAATGGTATTCGGCCAGCCAGTCGGCAGCGGCGTCGGGACTTTCGGCCGCGCAATAGAGCTCGGTGCGGTTGCAGGTCGACAGGATCGCGGCCTCCCGCACGGGGCGAGTGCGCATCAGGTCGATCAACGCAAGCGGCAGCCTCAGCGGGTCGAACGCCACCCGCTCGCGCATCGCAAGCGGGGCGGTGTGGTGATTGAGGCCGAGGGCGTACAGCTGCATCAGGGCGGGGCCTGGGCAATGCAATGCGCGGATTATAAAGGGGTCTTGCCGCCCCCGGATTGCCGATCGTCAACACCTGGGGACAAAAAGGGCCATTTCGTGCCAGGATTCGGGGTTTTCCCGGGACCGGCTTGCCGGCAACCTAGGGGCGAACGACCGAGAAAGGCCCATGAAACAGACCTACGACGAAGCGTCCTTCCGCGTATTGAAGGGGCTCGAGCCGGTGCGCGAACGTCCGGGCATGTACACCCGCACCGACACGCCGGCCCACATCATCCAGGAAGTCATCGACAACGCCGCCGACGAGGCGCTGGGGGGGCACGCCAAGCATATTCACGTGGCGGTCCACGCCGACGGCTCGGTAACGGTGACGGACGACGGCCGCGGCATCCCGGTCGGCCTGCATCCGGAAGAGAAGATCCCCGTGGTGGTGCTGGCGTACACGCGCCTGCACGCCGGCGGCAAGTTCGACAAGAAGGCCGGCAACTCGGCCTACGCCTTCTCGGGCGGCCTGCACGGCGTCGGCGTGGCCGTCACGAACGCCTTGTCGACCCGCGTCGAAGTGGAGGTGAGGCGCGAGGGCAAGATCCACTCGGTGGTGTTCGCCGAAGGCGGCGAGCGCGTCTCGCCGCTCGAAACCCTCGGCGACTGCGGCCGCCAGACCGGCACGCGCGTGCGCGTCTGGCCCGATGCCCGCTATTTCGATTCGCCCAAGGTGCCGCAAGGCGAACTGGAACGGCTGCTGCGCTCCAAGGCCGTGCTGCTGCCCGGCGTGCAGGTGCTGCTCGACGTCGAGCAGGCCGACGGCACGGTGCAGTCGAAGACCTGGCGCTATCCGGACGGCCTGGCCGGCTATCTCTGCGAACTGATGGGCGGCGAGGCGCCGCTGGCGCCCGTTTACGCCGCCGAGAAGTACGCCTCCGGCGACGACGAAAGCTTCGCCGAGGGCGAGGGCGCGAGCTGGGCGCTCGGCTGGTGGCCCGATGCAGCGCCCTCCGAATCCTATGTGAACCTGATCCCGACGGTCGCCGGCGGCACCCACGAATCGGGATTGCGCGCCGGGGTGTTCGAGGCGGTCAAGACCTTCATCGAGCACCGCGCGCTGCTGCCGCGCGGGGTCAAGCTGCAGCAGGAGGACGTCTGCGCCAGGATGGCCTTCGTGCTGTCGGCGCGCATCCTCGATCCGCAGTTCCAGGGCCAGGTGAAGGAGAAGCTGAACTCCCGCGAGGCCGTGAAGCTGGTCTCCGGCATGGTGCGCGACCCCTTCGACATCTGGCTCAGCCAGCATCCGGACGCCGGCAAGGCGATCGCCGAGGCCGCCATCCGCCAGGCGCTGGCGCGCCAGAAGAACGCGCAGAAGGTGGAAAAGAAGAAGCAGTCGGGCGTCGCCGTGCTGCCGGGCAAGCTCTCCGATTGCGAATCGACGGACATCGCCGAGAACGAGCTGTTCCTGGTCGAGGGCGATTCCGCCGGCGGCTCGGCGAAGATGGCGCGCAACCGCGAGACGCAGGCCATCCTGCCGCTGCGCGGCAAGGTGCAGAACGCCTGGGAGATCGAGGCGGGGCGCCTCTTCGCCAACGCCGAGATCCACGACATCGCCGTGGCGCTCGGCATCGATCCGCACGCGCCGGACGCCGAGCCGGACCTGTCCGGCCTGCGCTACGGCAAGGTGGTCATCATGTCCGACGCCGACGTCGACGGCGCGCACATCCAGACGCTGCTGCTGACCTTGTTCTATCGCCACTTCCCGGCGCTGATCTCGCGCGGCCACGTCTTCCTGGCGCAGCCGCCGCTCTACCGCATCGACGTGCCGGCACAGGGCAAGAAGCGCCCGGCGCGCCGCCTTTACGCGCTCGACGACGGCGAATTGGCGGCAATGCGCGACCGCCTCGCCAAGGAAGGTTTCCGGCCCGAGGCGATCGAGATCGGCCGCTTCAAGGGCCTGGGCGAGATGAATCCCGAGCAATTGCGAGAGACGGCGATGGACCCGGCGACGCGCCGCGTGCTGCCCGTCGTAGAGCGCCCCGAAGCGCGCGAAGAAACCCAGAAGCTGTTCCATCTCCTCATGGGCAAGGGCGAAGCCGCCGGGCGCCGCGCCTGGATGGAGGAGAAGGGCGATACCGTTGAGGCGGACGTGTGATGAGCAACGAGACTCCTGATCTTTTTGACACCCTGGCGGCCGAGCCGCCGTCTCCGCCGCAACCGCCGGCGCCGCCCGAACCGAATCCGTTCGGCGACGGCTCCGCCCTGCCTCTCGACGCCTACGCCGAGCGCGCCTATCTCTCCTATGCGATGAGCGTGGTGAAGTCGCGCGCGCTCCCGCAGGTGGAGGACGGCCTCAAGCCGGTGCAGCGGCGCATCCTGCACGCGATGAACGAGATGCGGCTGGCCGCCTCGGCCAAGCACGTGAAGAGCGCGCGCGTCGTCGGCGACGTCATCGGCAAGTTCCACCCGCATGGCGACGCTAGCGTCTACGACGCCATGGTGCGTGTGGCGCAGGACTTCTCGCTGCGCTATCCGCTGGTTGACGGCCAGGGCAACTTCGGCTCGCGCGACGGCGACGGCGCGGCGGCGATGCGCTACACGGAATGCCGGCTCTCGCCGATCGCCGAGTTGCTGCTCTCCGAGATCGATCGCGGCACGGTGGACTTCCAGCCCAACTACGACGGCACCATGACGGAGCCGTCGCTGCTGCCGGCACGCCTGCCCTTCGTGCTGATGAACGGCGCCTCGGGCATTGCCGTCGGCATGGCGACCGAGATTCCGCCGCACAATCTGCGCGAGGTCGCCGAGGCGGTGAAGTTCCTCATCCGCAAGCCCGCCGCCTCGCTCGATGAAGTGCTACCGCTGCTGCCCGGTCCCGACTTCCCCGGCGGCGGCCAGTTGATTTCGCCGGCGGCGGACATCCGCGAGGCCTACGAATCCGGACGCGGCAGCCTGCGCATGCGCGCGCGCTGGCGCGTCGAGGAACTGGCGCGCGGCCAGTGGCGCATCGTCGTCTGCGAGCTGCCGCATGGCGTGTCGACGGCGCAGGTGCTGTCTGAGATCGAGGCGATCACCAATCCGCAGCCTCGCGCCGGCAAGAAGGACGTTTCGCAGGAGCAGAAAAACCTCAAGCAGGTCATGCTCGGCGTGCTCGACGCCGTGCGCGACGAGTCGAGCGACAAGCAGCCGATCCGCATCGTGCTGGAGCCGCGCACTTCCAAGGTGCCGCAGGAAGAATTCATGGCGGTGCTGCTGGCGCACACCAGCCTGGAAGCGACCGTGCCGGTGAACTTCACCATGATGGGCCGCGACGGGCGGCCGCGGCAGAAGCCGCTGCTGGCCATCCTGCACGAATGGATCGAGTTCCGCCACACCACGGTCGAGCGCCGCAGCCGGCACCGGCTCGACGAGGTCGAGCGGCGGCTGCACATCCTGGAAGGCCGCATGATCGCCTTCCTGTCGATCGAGAAGGTGATCCGCGTGATCCGCCAGTCGGACGACCCGAAGGCGGACCTGATGGCGAAGTTCAAGCTCTCCGAGATCCAGGCGGAGGACATCCTGGAAATCCGGCTTCGCCAGCTGGCGCGACTCGAAGGCATCAAGATCGAGAAGGAGCAGGAGGAACTGCGCGAGGAGCAGCGCGGCCTCAACGCCGTGCTCGGCGATCGCAAGGAACTCACCAAGCTCGTGGTGCGCGAGATCACCGAGGACGCGAAGAAGTACGGCGACGACCGCCGCACCCTGATCGAGGCCGTCGCGCCCGTCGTCGCAGGCGAGGTGGCGATCCCCGACGAACCGGTGACGGTGATCCTGTCGCAGAACGGCTGGGTACGCACGCGCCAGGGCCACGGCATCGACCCGAACGCCATCGGCTACAAGACCGGCGATTATCCCTACCTCGTCGCCGAGTCGCGCACGGTGTGGCCGCTGATCCTGCTCGATACCAACGGCCGGGCCTACAGCGTGCGCGTCGCCGACCTGCCCGGCGGGCGCGGCGACGGCGTGCCGGTGACGACCCTGGTCGAGTTCCAGGACGGCGGCAAGCTCGCCCACGCGCTGACCGACGGCCCCGAGGCGCGCTACCTGTTCGCCGGAACCGGCGGCTACGGCTTTATCGCGGGCGTCTCGGACCTCGTCTCGCGCAACCGCTCAGGCAAGGCGTTCATGTCGCTCGACAAGGGCGAGAAGCCGCTGCAGCCGGCCAAGCTGCTCGGCGACACCGTCGCGGCGATCAGCCAGTCGGCGCGCCTGTTGGCCTTCCCACTGTCGGAGCTGAAGGAGATGGCGAAGGGCCGCGGGCTGATGATCCAGGACCTCGCGCCGAAGGACGAGATGGCGGGCGTCGCGGTGGGTCAGGCCTTCGTCGTCGAAGGCACGGGACGTGGCGGCAAGGCGACGCAGGCGAAGATCGCCGGCGCCGACCTCGACGGACATCGCGGCGGACGGGCCCGCAAGGGCCATCCGATCGCGGCGAAAATCAAGCCGACGGGGATTTCGACGGCCTGATGCGGCGACGGCCGATGGCGCCCATGAGGCCGAGGCCGGCCAGCATCAGCGCGTAGGTCTCGGGTTCCGGGACCGCGCTGGCTTGCGCCTGCTTTCCTGCAAACCAGTCCAGGAAGGGGGCGTAGTAGGAATCCAGCGTGGACCCGTACAGCGTCTCCATCAGGCCGCCCGTCCCCGTCAGCCGGGTGACGGGATCGACGGCGCCGTCGACGTATTCGTCGTACAGCGAGAGCATGTGTCCGAATTCGTGCGCTGCAGCCTCGTCCTGGAACGCGTAGCCCCAACCGCCGGGATCGCCCGTATACCAGGTCGTCATGTTGTCCCGGCCGTCGCCGGCGACGACGTTCACGGTTTGATCCTGGCCTGACGTCACCCAGTCGACGTTGAAGAGGATCGGGACGGAGAAGCGGGTAGTCGACCACATGCTTTCGATCCCGCTGGTCCAGATGTTCCTCAGGCTCGTTCCGGGATCCGTGCCGACCAGCTTGATGTCGACGTCGACCGTGATGCTGTTGTTGAAGTAGCCGATGTCATACGAATAGTTCCAGCCGTATGGGGGGCTGCTGCGGCTGCCGCTGACATGCTCCCACGAGTAGGTGACGGCGTATGAGCTTGACCACGCGCCCAGTAGCACAGCGAGAGCCAAGAACTTCCTCGAGACCGATTTGACGTCGAGCATTTGTAGCCTTCCCCTCAGGTGGATTAGCGGCATGGGTCGCAATGACCCCTGCATGAGGAGGGGACCTTATCGTCCGAGGGCGGCGCGCCGCAATGGCCCCATCGGACTAACGGCATCGGGCATGGGAGCCCCGGAACGGGGACCGGCACTCACGGCCGCGGGCGGGCGAGCGGTGGACTATGCTGCCTAAGCGACTCCCATTGCCCGCCGCCATGGCCAAACTCGAAGCCCTGCTCAGCCTTCTCGGCACGCCGCGCGATACGGCGCTGCTGCGCTATTCGCTGGGAAACGAGTTTCTGAAGATCGGCGACACCGAGCACGCGATTCTGCATCTGCGTGCTTCGCTGGAAAAGGAACCGACCTACTCCGCGGCCTGGAAGGCGCTGGGCAACGCCTTCGCCCGCGGGCAGCAGCCAAGCGAAGCGCTCGACGCCTACCGCCGCGGGATCGCGGTTGCCGAAGCCCGAGGCGATGTCCAGGCGGCGAAGGAGATGAGGGTGTTTGCGCGGCGCTTAGAAAACAGCGCCAAGAAAGCATAAAGCCGCACCGTGTGCGGCTTTATGGGGAATTCTGGTGGCCAGGGACGGAATCGCCCTGACCGGATTTTGCCGCCCGCCTTCGGCGTGCGTCGAAATCCGAATCGACTTCTTTGGTCGATTTTGCCGCCCGCCTTCGGCGTGCGTCGAAATCTTGGTGGCCAGGGACGGAATCGAACCATCGACACGCGGATTTTCAATCCGCTGCTCTACCAACTGAGCTACCTGGCCATGCTGCGCGGCAGACCGCGCAGGCGAGCGCGCGATTATAGCGAAACTCGCGCGATCGGTGGCGGATTTCCAAAAAGAAAAGGCCCCCGCCTGGGCGGGGGCCGATTCCGTCTCTCTCCTCCGTTGCTCTTAGTGGGCGGTCGCCTTGGCGGCGAGGATGCCCGTGTTCTGGCGAACGTACAGCTCGTCCCACATGTCTTCGGCGCGCTTGTCGCGATACAGCAGCGAGCCGAGGATGACGGCCAGGAAGCCGAGCGGGATCGAGATGATGCCGGGGTTCTTGAGGTCGAACAGCGGCTTCTCGAGGCCCACCAGCGAGGTCGTCTCGCCATGCAGGTCGTCGATCTTCTTCTGGGCGCCGGCTTTGGCCTTCTCGGCCTTGGCGATGTCCGCCTGGATCTTGGCGGCGGCTTCGGCCTTGGCGGCGGTGGCCTTCTCGATCTCCGCCATGATCGGCGCCTTGGCGGCGTCGTTCGGGGCAGCGGCGAGGTCGCCGTTCAGCTTGGCCAGCGGTGCGTCGAGCGCGGCGAGATCGCCGTTGAGCTTCGTCAGCTTGTCCTCGGCACCCTTGATGGCCTTCTCGCTGGCGGCCTTGACGGCGAGCGGGTAGGTCATGTTCGGGGAGATGAGCACAAGGCCGATGGCGGTCAGCGTGCCGACCACCATGCCGGCCACGATGCCGCCGGTGTTGCAGCGCTTCCAGAACAGCGTGAGGAACACGCAGGGGAAGTTCGCCGACGAGGCGACCGCGAAGGCCAGGGCCACCAGGTGGGCGACGTTCTGGCCCTTGGCGGCGATGCCCATCACGATGGCCAGCGCGCCGAAGACGACGGTGGCGACCTTGGCGGCGCGCACCTGCTCTTCCTGCGTGGCGTGATCGCCCTTGACGACGCCGACGTAAAGGTCGTGCGCAATCGCGGAAGCGGCGGCCAGCACCAGGCCCGCGACCACGGCGACGATCGTCGCGAAGGCCACGGCGGACACGAAGGCCAGCATGAAGTTGCCGAGCAGGCTGTCAGCGCCACCGCCGAGGGCTTGCGCCAGCAGCGGGTTGGCCATGTTGCCGCCCGGGTCGACAGCGGTGATGTTGGTCGGGCCAACCTTCATGGCGGCACCCATGCCGAGGAACAGCGTCAGCACGTAGAAACCGCCGATGATCGCCATCGCCCACACCACCGACTTGCGGGCTTCCTGGGCGGTCGGAACCGTGAAGAAGCGCATCAGGATGTGCGGCATGCCGGCGGTACCGAACACGAGGGCCATGCCCAGCGAGATCTGGTCGATCGGGGCCTTGAACAGCAGGCCGGGCTCGAGGAAGCGCTGGCCGAGTTCCTGCGGCGTCATGTTCTTGGCAGCGTCGCCGAGGATCGTGGCCACGCGGGCCTGAACCTTCGGATCGCCGACGACGGACGTCAGGAAGTCGCCGAAGAAGCCGTACTGGCTCCACACCAGGATAACCATGACGATGGACGCGGTGACCAGCAGGACGGCCTTGATGATCTGCACCCAGGTGGTCGCGACCATGCCGCCGAACAGCACGTAGGCCAGCATCAGGATGCCCACTGCGATGACCGACACTTCATAGTCGATGCCGATCAGCGTCTTCACCAGCACGCCGCCGCCGACCATCTGCGCGATCAGGTAGAAGGTGGACACCGTCACGACCGAGAGGGCGCCGACGACGCGGGTCTTCTTCGGATCGTTGCGATAGGCCAGGATGTCCGGCAGGGTGTACTTGCCGATGTTGCGGCAGGGCTCGGCCATCACCAGCAGCACGGTGATGTAAGCGACCAGCCAGCCCACCGAGTACATGAAGCCGTCGTAGCCCCAGATGGAGATCAGGCCGGCGATGCCGAGGAACGAGGCGGCCGACAGGTAGTCGCCCGCGATGGCCCAGCCGTTCTGGATGCCGGACACGCCGCCGCCGGCGGTGTAGAAGTCCTTGGCGGTCTTGACGCGCTTGGCGGCAAGGTAGGTGACGAACATCGTGACGGCGATGATGGAGCCGAACACGGCGAAGGTCAGCCACTTGAACTCTTCCTTGACCGCTCCCTGCGCGAAAACGGGCAGCGAGATCAGCGGAAGAACCACGGCCATGGCGCCGAGGATCATCTTGTTCTTGATCGAGGTCATCATGTCACTTGGCTCCGATCTTGTGGGCGTCGTCGATCAGCTCTTGCGCCATGGCGTCGTATTCCTTGGCCTTGACGGTGTAGTAGCCGGCAATGCCCCAGGCGACGATGAACTGCGAGAGCGCGAACAGGATGCCGAAGTTCACGACACCGAAGACCTTGGTCTTGAAAAGGTCCTGGAAGTACGCGGCGCCGATCGGCAGCAGGAAGTAATAAACGACGGAAATGACCATGAGCCACGTCAGAAACGCCACCTTCTTCTTGTGGAGTCTCTGGAAGCGCGGATCGTTGTCGATCGCCGCCCAGTTGATTGAGTTGGTAGACATCAGCCCCTCCTTGGTTTGATATTTGTCCGCACGCTAAGACTCGAGCGTACGGGCGACTCTAGCAATAGCGACTGACGATGCTCTTACGCCAGGCTGACACCAAACTTACAAGGGGTGGAAAGACTACTCGGTCTCTTCCTCGTGGACGCCGTATTCCTGGTCGAGCCGATTCATGTAGACGGCGTAATACCAGATGATGGCGACGTAGACGATCAACGAGCCCTGCGCGCCCATGTAGAAGCCGAGCGGGCCGATGAAGCTGATGGCGTTGAGATCGTCGGCGAACCAGCTGACGACGAAGGTGACGACGAACCAGACGAGCAGCAGCACCGCCGTCGTCCTCAGGTTCCTGCGCCAATACTCCCGGTGCATTTCGGTCAGCCGCACGCCGCCCTCCTTCCGGGCGCTACTCTACCGCATTGTCGGGCCGGCGGCCGCGGCCTTCCGCGTGGGCGTCCCGGCGCGGGAAGGCGATGCGCGCCAGCGTTCCCTGGCCGCTGTCCGGCATGAGCAGGGCCACCCGGGCGCGATGGAGGTCGGCGATCTCCTTGACGATCGGCAGTCCCAGCCCGCTGCCGTCGGCCTCGTTGCCGAGCACCCGATAGAAGCGCTCGAACACCCGCTCGCGGTCGGCTTCCGGGATGCCGACGCCGTTGTCCTCGACCTCCAGCACGGCGTCCGCGGCAGCGCGCGTGCGTACCGTCACCTTGCCGCCGCGGGGCGTGTACTTGATGGCATTGTCGACCAGGTTCTTCAGCAGTTCTCTCAGCAGCAGCGGGATGGCGTCGATGGTCAGCGGCCAGCCGGTGCCCTCGAAGCCGAGATCGATGCCGGCATCGATGGCGCGCGGCACCCATTCCTCGGTCACCTGTTTGGCCAGCACCTCGAGGTCCACCGGCTCTACCGTGTGCACCTTCTCGTGACTGGCTTCGGCGCGCGCCAGGGCCAGCAGCTGGGTGGCGAGGTGCACCGCGCGGTCGGTGCCGTCCGCGATGCGCGCCACGAATTCGCGCAACTGGGCCGGATCGTTCTCCTCGAGTGCCAGCTCGGTCTGCATCTTCAGACCGGTCAGCGGCGTCTTCAGTTGGTGCGCCGCGTCGGCGATGAAGCGCTGCTGCGCCTGCAGGTTTTCCTCGAGGCGCTGCATCATCTCGTTGAGCGCGATGATGACGGGCCGCAACTCCTCCGGCACGCCGCGGATCGGGATGGGCGAGAGGTCGCCGGGACGCCGGCGCCGGATGCGGGCCTGCAGCCGGTTGAGCGGTGCGATGCCGCGCGACAGGCCCAGGTAGACAAGCACGACCGCCAGCGGAATGATGGCGAACTGCGGCAGCAGCACGCCCGAAATGATGCGCGAGGCCAGGTTGCTGCGCTTGTTGCGCGTTTCGGCGACCTGTACCAGCACCGGAACGCGGCCCGGCGGCGAGGGCAGGAAGGAATAGGCGACGCGGATCTCCTCGCCGTTGATGCTGTCGTCGCGGAACAGGATTTCGTCGGCGCCGACGCGCTCCGGCATCTCCACCCAGGGGATCTCGCGATCGCCAGCCACCAGTTCGCCGCGCAGACCAGTGACCTGGTAGTAGAGCGTGTCGACTTCGTCCGCGCGCAGCATCGAGCGCGCCGACGCCGGGAAGTTCACCGCGACGTGATTGCCCTCGACCTTGATGAGCCTGACGATGGCGGCAACGTTCTCGGACAGGGCCTGGTCGTATGGCTGGTCCGCGATCTGCGTGGCGACATGATTGGTGACGGCGATCGAGATGGGCCACAAGAACAGCAGCGGCGCCAGCATCCAGTCGAGGATCTCGCCGAACAGCGAATTGAGCTCGCCAGGGGTGCCGAACAGGCTGCCCAGGCGGCTCTTGCGCGGCGCGGTCCCCGCAGCGTCGTCAGGCGGCGCGGCCATCCCCGCTCACGGCGGCAACCGGCCTTTCCAGGCAGTAGCCGAGTCCGCGCACCGTAGCGATGCGCACGCCGCTCGGTTCGAGCTTCTTGCGCAAGCGGTGGACATACACCTCGATGGCGTTGGTGCTCACCTCCTCGCCCCAGCCGCACAGGTGGTCGACCAGCTGTTCCTTGCTGACGAGGCGACCGGCGCGCAGCAGCAGGATCTCGAGCAGGCCGAGTTCGCGCGCCGAGCAGTCGACGACCTGGCCGTCGATGCGGGCGACGTGCTCGGTCTGATCGTAAGTCAGGGGGCCGAATTCGATCTGCGTCGGCATGCCCGTGCCGCGACGCGTCAGCGCGCGCACCCGGGCTTCGAGTTCCGGCAGTGCGAAAGGCTTGGTCAGGTAGTCGTCGGCACCGGCATCCAGGCCGCGCACGCGATCCTCGAGGCCGTCCTGGGCGGTAAGGATCAGCACCGGCGTCGGGTTCTTGCGACTGCGCAGCCGCTTCAGCACCTCGATGCCCGACATGCGCGGCAGGCCGAGATCCAGGATCAGCAGGTCGTACTGCTGCGCCGCGATCGCGGCGTCCGCGTCGGCACCCGTGACCACATGATCGACGGCGTATCCGGATTTCTTGAGTGCGCGCGTCAGACCGTCGGCGATGATGCGGTCGTCTTCAGCGAGCAGGATTCTCATGGACTGGCTGGCTGCCGATGTAAGTTGTTGGTAAGCAGCGGCCGCTAGTGTACGAACCGCTGTTCCCCTTTTCGGCCTCGCGAGGCGGCGGTTGCATAGACCCTCCGCCTCGGGGAGCGGTGGTTTACCGCCGCTCCCGGCCTATCTTTTCAGCCGCGCAGTCTAGCACAGCGCCGCTCAGGCCCAGGGACCTACAGAACGGCGTCCAGGGTGTTGTACGTGACGAGCAGCACCCGGAGCGTGTCCATGGCGTCCTCGTTGAGGAGCTCCAGTCCCTGGGTGAAGTCCAGCGAATCGAGGATGGCCTTCCCCTTGGGGTCTTCATTCATGTGAACCAGCGCCTGCTGGATTTCTTCCTTGCGATCCGCCCATTCGGGAGCAATGAGGAAGCAGTGGAACGCGATGCCGTTGGAGCTCTCGGAGACCACCCTGAATTCGTTGCGGGTGTGGTCGATCATGCCCAGCCAGGTTTCGTTGAAGATGAAGCCGACGTCCGCGTCCCTCTTCAACACCGCATTCGCCGCCTTCATGTGGTTGCCGGCGAACTTGAATTCGCATTCCTCGCGCCGGATGCCCAGTTGCTCCAGCACGCTGATGCCGAGGGTGTGAACGATCAGCTTGTCCGATGCCGAGGCGACTTTCAGCGGGCGCTCGGAAGGAATGTCCTCCCCGGCGCGAGTGACGACGAGCGTCTCATCGTAGATGCCCGCGCCTCTCGCAACCGGAATGAAGCCGAGCTCCTGGATGAAGGCGCAGGCACTGAAGGGGTTCGCATAGACGATGTTGTAGTGCCCCTTCAGGACGGTTTCCCTCTCCACGTTGAAGTTGTCTTGCGGCTCGAAGTGGATGCCGCAGTCCAGCTTGCGCTGAAGATACGTGTTGAAGTGGAACCACTCCACCATGTGCTTGGCCGTGTCATGCGGACAGACCGACAGCTGGATTTTGTTCTCTTGCATGCTCCTCCCGTCAAGGCGGCCGGGAACCGATGTTCAGCCCCGCGTTGGGGCCCTTCTATTGCTTCCGGGCCTCGCTCATTCTGCTGGAATATATCTGAGGATAGGAGTGATGTGAAAGGTCCGATTGAAGTAAGGCCTTCCCGCGGTGCACAAGCAAACGCCCCGCACAAGGCGGGGCGTTTGTCGTACGGCAGACCGTAGGAGGGAGGGAACGGGAGGGAACCTCGGTTCCCTCCTGTTTCTTTCCTATGGAATTCGGCAAAGCCGAATTACATGCCCATGTCCATGCCGCCCATGCCACCCATGCCGCCCATGCCGCCGGGCATGCCGCCGGCCGGCTTGTCTTCGACCAGTTCGGCGACCATGCAGTCGGTGGTGAGCATCAGGCTGGCGACGGAAGCGGCGTTCTGCAGCGCGGTGCGCGTGACCTTGGTCGGGTCAAGCACGCCCATCGCCACCATGTCGCCGTATTCGCCGGAGGAGGCGTTGTAGCCGAAGTTGACGGCCTTGTTCTCGAGCACCTTGTTGACGACCACGGAAGGCTCGTCGCCGGCGTTGGCGACGATCTCGCGCATCGGCTGCTCCAGCGCGCGCAGGACGATCTTGATGCCGGCTTCCTGCTCGTGGTTGTCGCCCTTGACCTTGGCGGCCGAACGGGCGCGCAGCAGCGCGACGCCGCCGCCGGGGACGATGCCCTCTTCCACTGCAGCGCGCGTGGCATGCAGGGCGTCCTCGACGCGGGCCTTCTTTTCCTTCATTTCGACTTCGGTCGCGGCGCCAACCTTGATCAGCGCAACGCCGCCGGCCAGCTTGGCCACGCGCTCCTGCAGCTTCTCCTTGTCGTAGTCGCTGGTGGCTTCCTCGATCTGCGCGCGGATCTGGGCGACGCGAGCCTTGATGGCGTCTTCCTTGCCGTTGCCGTCGATGATGGTGCTGTTTTCCTTGGCCACTTCGATGCGCTTGGCCTGGCCGAGGTCCTTCAGCGTGGCCTTCTCGAGCGAGAGGCCGACTTCTTCGGCGATCACCGTGCCGCCGGTGAGGATGGCGATGTCTTCCAGCATGGCCTTGCGGCGGTCGCCGAAGCCCGGAGCCTTGACGGCGACGGTTTTGAGGATGCCGCGGATGTTGTTGACCACCAGGGTCGCCAGCGCTTCGCCTTCGACGTCTTCGGCGATGATCAGCAGCGGACGGCCGGCCTTGGCGACTTGCTCGAGCACGGGCAGCAGGTCGCGGATGTTGGAGACCTTCTTGTCGTGCAGCAGGATGAAGGGGTTCTCCAGGACGGCGATCTGCTTGTCCGGGTTGTTGATGAAGTAGGGCGACAGGTAGCCGCGGTCGAACTGCATGCCTTCCACGACTTCGAGTTCGTTGGCGAGCGACTTGCCGTCTTCGACGGTGATGACGCCTTCCTTGCCGACCTTGTCCATCGCCTGGGCGATGATGTCGCCGACGTCCTGGTCGGAGTTCGCGGAGATGGCGCCCACTTGCGCGATTTCCTTGGAGGTCGTGCAGGGCTTCGAGATCTTCTTGAGTTCGTCGACGATGGCGACGACCGCCTTGTCGATGCCGCGCTTGAGGTCCATCGGGTTCATGCCGGCGGCGACGAACTTCATGCCCTCGCGGACGATGGACTGGGCCAGAACGGTGGCGGTGGTGGTGCCGTCGCCGGCGACGTCGGAGGTCTTGGAAGCGACTTCCTTGACCATCTGCGCGCCCATGTTCTGGAACTTGTCTTTCAGTTCGATTTCCTTGGCGACGGAAACGCCGTCCTTGGTCACGGTCGGGGCGCCGAACGAGCGCTCCAGCACGACGTTGCGGCCCTTCGGGCCCAGGGTCACCTTGACGGCGTCGGCGAGGATGTTGACGCCGGCAACCATGCGCTCGCGCGCGGAATCGCCAAACTTGACTTCTTTAGCAGCCATTCGATTTCTCCTTGAATTCCTTGAGATGCAGCCGCGGCTTACGCCTCGACGACGCCCATGATGTCTTCTTCACGCATTACCAGCAGTTCCTCGCCATCGACCTTCACGGCCTGGCCGGAGTACTTGCCGAAGAGAACGCGGTCGCCGACCTTGACGGCCATCGGACGGACCTTGCCGTCGTCCAGGATCTTGCCGTTGCCGACAGCCAGGACCTGGCCTTGATCGGGCTTCTCACCGGCGGTGTCGGGAATCACGATGCCACTGGCCGTGGTGCGCTCGGCTTCGACGCGCTTGACGATCACACGGTCGTGCAAAGGACGAATTTTCATGGACTTAGCTCCTTTGTGCTGACTATTTGTAATGGCAGAAAAGGCTTCTACCGGTTAAAACTGGCGGGCGACGGATGTTAGCACTCGCCGGCGTTGAGTGCTAATAGTAGGGGGTGCCGCTCAAGATTTCAAGGCCCGAGTTCGGGCCCCGGCACGACGCCGGGGATGCATGCCGGATGAGATTCCGAGCTTTTCCCCACGCACGACTACCGGTTTTCCAGTAGCTCCACTACTGGTTTCTACGTACACCTTTAGCAATATTATTAATTTGCCGGATAACCGGTTTTATCGCCTTTGGTTAAGGGGCCACAAAGGTCACACCCTTTCGATTCAGGTCGTTAACGCCTTTCATTGAAGCCGAATCGACGAAGCCGGGGTAAGGCTCTCGGATTTAAAACTCCCATTGGGCAGCTTATGGCACCGCCGCTAGAGTGCCATTACTGCTGATCGGCGCTCGTCCCGACCTCGCCGCGCCGCCCACAAGAACAGGAGGACAACATGACCCCCAAACTGACCGTCGTAACGACGACCGCGCCCCAAAAAGAGAGCTCCATACGATCCGAAGAGAACGATGGCGCCGCAACGGCGGCGCTTCCGGATTGGTGGCTCGGTACCGCGACGCAGTTCTCCGCCCTTGCCGACATGCGCGCGCGCATTCACCGAAACGAGACGACTGCGGCGAAGAAGGCAGAATCGATCCTGGCGGGCGTGCTCATCGCCGCCGTCTCGATTTACAGCGTCGACGCGACGGGGGCCATGAGCATCCCGGCAGCGCCGGGCTTTCTGGTGCTCGTCCTGGCGGTGGCCGTGCCCGCCATGGCGGCTTGGCTCCTCGATCGTCGCCTGATCCAGCAACTCAACGACATCGATCTGCGCTCGAACTTGTGGATCGAACTCGTCTCGGCCATCAAGCACGGCCGCGTGGATACGTCGCAGCTGGAATGCGGGACGCCATCCGAGAACCCCATCGAGCGGCTGCTGCGCAGGGAAACCGCCATCGCGGCGCAGTTCGTCGCCTCCAAGAACCCGCGCTCCCCGCATCTTCCGATTTTCGGACGCTGCTTCACGCTGCAGAACGACTAGCGGACGCTTTCGGGTCCCGCCGCCCCCTTCTTCAACGGCTCCCCCGAGGCTGCCATGATAAGAACGCTTTGGAATGCCGCACCTTTGTCCATGCCGCAGGCTGTCCCCGACCTGCAGGCGGGACGCGACGGCAAATTCTTCGCCGGAATGGGCGGAAGCGACTTCGCCGCCATGATGCGCGAAGTCGACTTCCTGATGGACAAGGGGTTCCCGCTGGGCCTGGCGTTCGTCATGGGCGAAATGGACGCCGCGATGTGCCGGCACATCAAGCGCGCCGCAGCGCGCCAGGCCGACTACCTCAACTGGGCGACCATGGGTCCCATCCTCATCGCGGTATTCCGCGAGGGCTTGTTCGAAGAACTCGCTCACGCCTGGCGGATGCTTGCGCCCGAAGACACGGACCTCACGGCAGGCGTGGTCTTCTCCGATTCGATGAGCAACCACGAGGAACTGCTGGCGGCCGCGCGCATCGCCTTGCAGCGCGCTCTGATCCAGCGCTGTGGCCTGCTCGTGCTGACGCCCGCGGAAGCCGTGCAGGCCATCTCGGACCATCACACCGCGATGATGATGAAGAAGCACCTGGCCACCGGCGGAGGCGCCTTCGAGGCCCATTTCCAGCCGCAGGTGCATATTCAATCCGGCCGGCCGATGGGCGTCGAGGCACTTGCCCGCTGGCGTCCCGACGACCAGCACGTACCGCCCTCGCGCTTCATTCCCATCGCCGAGGAAAACGGCCTGATCGGCGAAATCGGCGAAATGATGCTGGCGATGTCGGCGCGCACCCTGAAAGTGCTGCGCATGCAGGGCATCGCCATCCCCCACATCGCCGTCAACGTGTCGCCCCTGCAAAGCCGACAGGGCGACTTCCTGCGCACCGTGACCGACGTGCTCAACAGCGAAAGGCTGAGCGCCAGCGATCTCGAGCTCGAGATCACCGAGTCGCTGGTCGGCAGCAGCGGCGCCGACTTTCTCGACTGGCTGACCGATCTCTCGACCGCCGGCTTCCGCATCGCCATCGACGACTTCGGCACCGGCACGTCGACGCTCGCCCGCATCCGCGAGATTCCGGCGCACAAGATCAAGCTCGACCGGGCCTTCGTCACGCCCCTGCCTCACGACGAGGCCGCGTGCACGACCTGCCGCTCGGCGCTCGACCTGGTGCACGCGCTGGGCAAGACCTCGCTGGCGGAAGGCGTCGAGTATCCGGCCCAGGCCAACTACCTGAGTGCGCTGGGCTGCACCATGGGCCAGGGTTACCTTTGGGCGCGGCCCATGCCCGAGAAGGATCTGGTCGCCTGGTGGAGCGGGCGCGCAACTCACTGACCCGCCAGCCGCTGTCGCCCGGCGGCCACACCTCCCAACCCCCCTGTCGTTCGTTAAGATTGCGCATGCCCAAAAACATGCGCCGGCTCCTCCTCTTCGTCCCGCTGATCGCGTCCTTCGCCGCGCCTGCGTCTGCCGCTCCAGCGCCGCCGGACGCGACCCTGCCGCCCGCCGTCATAGGCGCGCTCAAGGCGGCGTCCATCCCGACGAGCGCTGTCGCCGTCTATGTGCAGGAGCTCGGCACGGCCGTGCCGCGGATCGCCGTCAACGCCGCGCGCCCGATGAACCCGGCATCGGTGATGAAGCTGGTAACCACTTACGCGGCGCTCGGCATGCTGGGCCCCGCGTACACCTGGAAGACCGAGGCCCGCGTCGATGCGCCGGTGAAGGACGGCGTCCTCGCGGGCAACCTCTACATCCGTGGCAGCGGCGACCCCAAGCTCACGTTCGAGCAATTCTGGCTGCTGCTGCGCCAGGTGCGTGCGCTGGGCATCCGCGAGATCGAGGGCGACCTGGTGCTCGATCGGTCCATCTTCCAGGTGCCCGCTGTCGACGAAGGAGCCTTCGACGATCAGCCGCTGCGGGCCTACAACGTCGCACCCGATGCATTGCTGGTCGGCTTCAAGGCGATCCGGCTCGCGCTGATTCCGGACGCCGCGGCCCGGTCGGTCCAGATATTGGCAGAGCCGCAGCCGGCCAATCTCGACGTCGTGAACCGCGTCCGCCTCGGCAACAACGGCTGCGGCGATTGGAAGGAAGGCTTGCGCGCCGACCTCGCGCGGCACGTCGACCGCTTCCGCCTGGTCCTCACGGGCAGCTACTCGGCGTCCTGCGGACAGAAGAACTGGGTGCTCGGCCTGATGCCGCACGAGCAGTACGTGCGCGGCGTGTTCGAGGAGCTGTGGTCGGAACTGGGAGGCAACATCAAGGGCGGCGTTCGCGACGGCGTCGCCCCTGCGGATGCGCGCGTCGTCGGCACGATCGAGTCGCCGGGCCTGGCGGAGATCGTTCGCGACATCAACAAGTACTCGAACAACGTGATGGCGCGGCAATTGTTCCTGACGCTCGGTCTCGAGAGCGGCAAGCGTCCGGCGCGCCCCGCCGATGCCGAAGCCGTCGTGCGCGAATGGCTCGCGGCGCACGGCCTGTCCTTTCCCGGCATGGTGCTCGAAAACGGCAGCGGCCTGTCGCGCCAGGAGCGCCTGACCGCCGAAGACCTCGGCCGGCTGTTGCAGGCGGCATGGAAGAGCGCATTGATGCCGGAATTCGTCGCCTCCCTGCCGCTCGCCGCCGTCGACGGGACGATGAAGAAGCGCTTCAACGGCAACGGCGCCGCCGGCCAGATGCATATCAAGACCGGCACGCTCGAGGGCGTCAAGGCGATCGCGGGCTACGTGCTGGACCACAACGGCCGCAACCAGGCTGTCGTGTTCATCATCAACCATCCAAACGCTCAGGCGGCCCAGGCCGCTCAAGACGCGCTGCTGCAGTGGGTCTACCAAGGTGCGCCCTGACCGCCAAGCCGAGCAAGGACCGTAACGCCCCCCCCATGGCGAGTCGCCACCGCGTGACAATGCTCGGCGCATAGCCCGTTGGCATTGTCCGACTGACCCGTGTGGTGTATAAGCGGGTCTTCAAGCGGTCTCTCGGCGGAGGAGGTGCGCCCGGAAAATGAAAGATTGGCGCGACATGGCGGTCGAACTGGTCGCGCAGTTCGAAGGTTGCGCGAAGCGCGGCGGCGACGGCCTGATCTATCCCTACCTCGATCGCCTCGCCAAGCCTCCGGTTTGGACCCGGGGCTATGGTCGAACTTACGGAATCACCGCGGACAGCCCACCGATTACAAAGGACGAGGCCATGGCGGAACTTCGCGAGGGACTCGAGAACTACGGCCGGCAATGCCTCGACCTCGCGCCGCCGCTCGCGGAACGACCCGCGAGCCTCGCGGCCGTCACCTCCTGGGCTTGGAACTGCGGCGTCGGCGCCTTCAAGGCCTCGCGCCTGCGTCGTGCCATCAACGCCGAAAACTGGAACGACGCGGCGCGGTTCATCCTGACGCCGAGGACCGCAGGGGGCGTCGAACTGCCCGGCCTCGCGCGGCGGCGGGATGCAGAGGCTGCACTGTTCGCGAGCGACGCGGAGGAGGATGCGCCGGCGGAAACGTCCGCGGCGGCCAACACCGCGCCGCCTTCCCAGGGCTAGGTGCCGCGGTCAGAGCCCCAGATCCTGCCAGATCGCATCGACCCGCCGCTTCACCTCGGCATCCATGGCGATCGGGCGGCCCCATTCGCGGCTCGTCTCCCCCGGCCACTTGTTGGTCGCGTCGATGCCCATCTTGCTGCCCAGTCCCGCCACCGGCGAAGCGAAGTCGAGATAGTCGATCGGCGTCTGCTCGACGATGGTCGTATCGCGTGCCGCGTCGACCCGCGTTGTCATCGCCCAGACCACTTCATGCCAAGAGCGGATGTCCACGTCGTCGTCCGTGACGATGATGAACTTGGTGTACATGAACTGGCGCAGGAACGACCAGATGCCGAACATCACGCGCTTGGCGTGCCCCGGGTACTGCTTCTTCATGGACACCACGGCGAGGCGGTACGAGCAGCCCTCCGGCGGCAGGTAGAAGTCGGTGATTTCCGGAAACTGCTTCTGCAGAAGCGGCACGAAAACTTCGTTGAGCGCCACGCCGAGCATGGCGGGCTCGTCGGGCGGCTTCCCGGTGTAGGTCGAGTGATAGATCGGATCGCGCCGCATCGTGATGCGCTCGACGGTGAACACCGGGAAGCGCGCCACTTCGTTGTAGTAGCCGGTGTGGTCGCCGAAGGGGCCTTCCTCGGCCGTCTCGCCCTGCGCGATGAAACCTTCCAGCACGATCTCGCTTGACGACGGCACCTGCAGGTCGGAGCCGATGCACTTGACCAGTTCCGTCCTGGCGCCGCGCAGCAATCCGGCGAACTGGTATTCGGACAGCGTATCCGGGACCGGCGTCACGGCACCGAGGATGGTTGCCGGATCCGCGCCGATCACCACGGCGACGGGAAACGGCTGCCCCGGGCTCCGTTCGCAATGGTCGCGGAAATCGAGCGCGCCGCCGCGATGTGCGAGCCAGCGCATGATGAGCTTGTTCGGCCCGACCACCTGCTGGCGATAGATGCCGAGATTCTGGCGCTGCTTGTTCGGCCCGCGCGTCACCACCAGCCCCCACGTCACCAGCGGTCCCACGTCGCCCGGCCAGCAGGTCTGGATCGGCAGGCGCGACAGGTCGACGTCCCTACCCTCCCAGATCACTTCCTGGCAGGGCGCCGACGAGACGACCTTGGGCGCCATGTTGAGCACCTGCTTGAGCACCGGCAGCTTGTTCCAGGCGTCCTTCAATCCCTGCGGCGGCTCCGGCTCCTTGAGGAACGAGAGGAGCTTGCCGACTTCGCGCAGGCGGGCGACGTCGTCCTCGCCCATCCCCATGGCGACGCGCTTCGCCGTGCCGAACAGGTTGCCGAGCACCGGCATCGAATGGCCCTTAGGCTTCTCGAACAACACGGCCGGTCCACCGGACCGCAGAACGCGATCGCAAATCTCCGTCATCTCGAGCCGCGGATCGACCTCCACGCCGACGCGCCGCAGTTCGCCTTGTGCTTCCAGCTGGCGCAGGAAATCCCGCAAGTCCAGATATTTCATCGTTGGAGAGTCCTTTCCTGCACGCCGCGATGGCGCCATCGCGGCCGCGGGCCCGTCATTTTAGCGCCGAGTCCATCGGACGTTCTGGGCATAGGGCTCTGCGAAGGTCCCGGACAGCTCCAGCGCGGCGTGCCGCCGTACCGTCGAGCCGGTGAGGTCGGCGTCGAGCCGGCCATGCAGGCTGCGGTCCGCAGTCATGTCCGCCTCGGCCCTCGCCGCGAGCATGCCGGCATCGAGGCGCGCCTGGCGAAGATGAGCCTGTCCGTCGGCCAGAACAAACTCTCCCACCAGACGGTCGAAACGCGTGACGCCGCCGTGGGCCGCGCCCCGCATTGCGGCGCCCAGATCGACCCCCGCCAGGATGCCGTCGCGTACCGCGAAGCCTCCGGAAAGACGGGCCTCCCTGGCCGGAACTGCCACCGGGAGGGTGAAACTCGCCCTGCCTTCCAGCACGCCCCGCTCGAAGAGGCCGGGCAACAGTTGCACCAAGGAAAGGCCCTTCGCGGCGACATCGCCGGCTATTTCGGGCTGGGAGCCGAATCGCACCCGCGCGCTGCCGCTCAGCGCTCCGCCGGCCGCGCGCGCCTCGAAACGACTTACCGTCGCACCATCGCGATCGGCCACTCCATCGGCGACAACGTCGGACAGTCCCGGCACCGCGGTCAGGAAGGGCAGCGGGGAGGCCTTCGACTGCAGCGAGAACTTCACGGCACCCGGCGTCGGTACCAGCACTGCCGAAACGTCCGTACCGCTGAAGGCGACCTTGATCTCCCGCCACTTGCCATCCGGTGCGAGATCCGCGCCCGCATCCAGCGACTGCTTGCCGAAACCGGAGAATTCGATGACCGCAGCGCGCGCCTCCACGCGGCTAACGCCCCAGCCGAGACCGGGGCCATGCCCCAACAGCAGCCTGCCCAGCGCTTCGGCCGATACCTTCGGAGCGTCAGCCTCGATCGCCTGGAATGCGGGCTCCCCGCCCATCAGCATCGAAGTGCCGCCGAACAGCTTGATCCGCGGCGCCAGCACCTGTTCTGCTCCGCCGATCGTCACCCCGTCCAGGATCCAGTGCGGCCGGGGAAACAGCGAGAAATGCGCTGCGGCGATCTTCACCGGCTGCTGGAGTCGTTCTGTGGCGAGTTGTTCGATGTGCCGGGCCGTGCCGTCGAACGGCATCAGATGAAGCAGCGCCAGCCCGCCGATCAGCAGCGCAAGCACCACAGCGAGCATCGGGCCCAGGCGGACGCGCCGCCGGGCGGGCGCCGACTCCCGCCGTCCATCCTTTTTCGCCTCCCGGCGAGCGTCTTCCTCTTTCAGGCGGCGAGTCTCCTCTTCGGCTTCGCGACGCGCCGTCTCTTCGGCCTGCTTGCGGTCCTTCTCCTCGACCAGCTTGCGCAGCTTCTCCTCGGCCTCACGGCGGGCCTTCGCCTCCGCTTCGCGCCGGCCCTTCTCTTCCGCCTCGCGACGGGCCTTTTCTTCGGCCTCGCGCCTCGCTTTCTCTTGGGCTTCCTTGCGGGCTTTCTCTTCCGCCTCGCGGCGGGCCTTCTCTTCGGCTTCGCGCCTTGCTTTCTCTTCCGCTTCCTTGCGGGCTTTCTCTTCCGCCTCGCGGCGGGCCTTCTCTTCGGCCTCGCGCCTTGCTTTCTCTTCCGCTTCCTTGCGGACTTTCTCTTCCGCCTCGCGGCGGGCCTTCTCTTCGGCCTCGCGCCTTGCTTTCTCTTCGGCTTCCTTGCGGGCTTTCTCTTCCGCCTCGCGGCGTGCCTTCTCTTCGGCTTCGCGCCTTGCTTTCTCTTCCGCTTCCTTGCGGGCTTTCTCTTCCGCTTCCTTGCGGGCTTTCTCTTCGGCCTCGCGCCTTGCCTTCTCTTCGGCTTCCTTGCGGGCTTTCTCTTCCGCCTCGCGGCGGGCCTCTTCTTCGGCCTCGCGCCTTGCCTTCTCTTGGGCTTCCTTGCGGGCTTTCTCTTCCGCCTCACGGCGGGCCTTCTCTTCGGCCTCGCGCCTTGCCTTCTCTTCCGCTTCCTTGCGGGCTTTCTCTTCCGCCTCGCGGCGGGCCGACTCTGCGGCGGCGCGCTTTGCGGCCTCTGCCGCAGCTTGTCGCGCGCGTTCGAGCTGTTCCTCCGCTGCGCGCGCGGCAGACCGACCGGCATCGGGCTTGGGTTGGGGCTTGCTGTCCGCTGCGCTCCGCGTGAAATCCAAATCCAGCGCATCGTCGGCATCCGCCGGCGCCTCGCGCGGTGCCTCCCGCCGCGTCTCTCGCGGCGCCTCCTGCGGCGCAAGCGGAAGCTCCCGAATGTATCCGTCGGCCACCATGCGCGCGACGATCTCTTCGATCGGCTCCGCCATGCTGCCGAGACGCAGCGCCAAGTCGTCGAGCGTGGACTTGCCGTCCACCTCCTTCAGCACCCGCCTTTCACTGCGGCCGAGCGAACGCATCCCGCCGGATGCCTCTCGCATCCCCTTAGCGGTCTTGGTGACGATCGCCTTCCTGTTCACTCAGGCCGGGTCTCCGTAGTCTTCAGAACTCCGACGCCGCAAGCGCAGCTGCGGCACGTTCGATGCCGTCGGCGTCGTTCCGGCCGACGAGCAGGGGCGTGATGCTTCCAGTATGGGCGCGCAACGAGGCAAAGGTATGTTCGAGGCCTACCCCTTCGCCGCTTTCATTCAAAATCATTGCTGCCGGCGTCAGGCCGACCTCCCGCAGAGCCGCCAGGGCGGTCAGTGCGTGGCTCACGGCGCCAAGATAGGTTCCCGTCACCAGCACCACCGGCAGATCCAGCGCGACGATCCACTCGCGCACGGTGTTGTCGTCGTCGAGCGGCGCCATGAGGCCGCCGACGCCCTCGACGAGCGCCATGTCGTCGGCGCGCAGGACTTCGCGGCGGCACCACGCGATGAGGTCGTCGAAATCGATTCGCCGTTCGTCGAGCCTTGCCGCCCGGTCCGGCGAGAGCGGTGCGGCAAAGCGCCACGGCGAGATGCCGGCGACGCTGCCTGCCGTAATGGGATCGCCGCACGCGGCCAGAAGACGACCCGCGTCCGACTGTCCGGGATGGTCCGGATCGTAGCCGCTCATGACGGGCTTCAGCGCCCGCACCTTGCGGCCGTGCGCCCGCCAGGCGCGCGCCAAGCCCTCTGCGACAAAGGTCTTGCCGCAGTCTGTCCCAGTCGCGGTGATAAAATAGGCGTTTCCCATCGCGCCGGCATTGTAGCGCCCCCGGTCCTTTTGCATGGCCGAGACCCCCACCTGGCTGAACCTCGATCACGTCTGGCTGCCTTACGCCCAGATGGCCGGCGCATCGCTGCCGCTGCCCGTGGTCTCCGCTTCCGGCGCCCGCCTTCGCCTGGCCGACGGCCGCGAACTGATCGACGGCATTTCGTCCTGGTGGACCGCCTGCCATGGCTACAACCATCCGCACATCGTCGGCGCCGTGCAAGCCCAGGCGGCGCAGATCTCACACGTGATGTTCGCCGGCCTGGCGCACGAGCCCGCCTATACGCTGGCGGCACGGCTCGCTGCGCTGTTGCCCGGCGATCTCGGCCATGTCTTCTTTTCCGAATCCGGGTCGGTCTCGGTGGAGATCGCGCTGAAGATGGCGCTGCAGTTCCGTCGCAATCGCGGCGAACCGCAGCGGCGCGGGGTGCTCGCGTTCCGCCACGGCTACCACGGCGACACCTTCATGACCATGGCGGTCACCGACCCCGAGGTCGGCATGCACGAAGCCTTCCGCGGCATCGTCCCGCCCGCGCGCTTCGCCGAATTGCCGCGCGACGACGCCTCCACGGCGGCCTTCGATGCCCTGCTCGCGCGCGAGGCGCCCAGCCTCACTGCCGTCATCCTCGAGCCGCTCGTGCAAGGCGCCGGGGGCATGCGCATGCACGACGCCGCGACGCTGGCGCGGGTGCGCGCCGCCTGCGATCGCCACGGCCTGCTGCTGATCCTCGACGAGATCATGACCGGCTTCGGCCGCACCGGGACGCTTTTTGCCTGCGAACAGGCCGGCGTGGTGCCCGACATCGTCTGCCTCTCGAAGGCGCTCTCCGGCGGCACGCTTCCGCTGGCCGCAACGGTGGCGCGCCGCCGCGTCTTTGACGCTTTCCTCGGCAGCGAATTCGAACGCGCCCTGATGCATGGCCCGACCTTCATGGCGAACGCGCTCGCCTGCGCCGCCGCGAATGCCTCGCTCGACCTGTTCGAGTCCGAGCCGCGACTGGCACAGGTGGCCGCCATCGAGGCTCAGCTCATGCGCGAGCTGGAACCCTGCCGCGCCCTGCCTGGCGTTGCGGACGTGCGCGTCAAGGGCGCCATCGGCGTCGTGGAGCTCGACGCGCCGAGCGCCGGCCTGCGCCCGGCCTTCGTCGAGCGCGGCATCTGGCTGCGCCCGTTCGGCAACATCGTCTACGTGATGCCGCCCTTCGCGATTGCCGCCGAAGAACTGACGACGGTCACCACCGCCGTATGCGAAGTCGTCGCATCGCGCGGTGGACGCGCCCAGGGAGCCGGCGATGTGGTTTGACGAGTCGATCGACGAAGCGCTCGCACAGGCGGACGCAGCGGGCCGCAGACGCCGGCTGCGCGCGGTGGCCATTCCCGGTCCGCGGGTGGTGCTCGCCGACGGCCGCTGCCTGATCGACGCCTCCTCGAACGATTACCTCGGCCTCTCGCAGCATCCCGCCCTCAAGGCGCGGGCCGCCGAATGGGTCGCCCGTTTCGGCGCCGGCGCGCGTGCCGCGCGGCTCGTTACCGGCACGCTGGAGGCCGTGCTCGAACTGGAATCCCGCCTCGCGCTGTTCAAGGGCACCGACGCGGCGTTGACGTTCAGCACCGGCTACCAGGCCAACGCGGCGGTGCTGCCCGCGCTGTTCGACCTCGCCGGCGGCCGCAGCGCGCTGGTCTTCACCGATCGGCTCAACCACGCCAGCCTGCATGCCGGCTGCGCCGCCGCCGGCGTGAAGGAGATCCGCTTCCGCCACAACGACCTCGCCCAACTCGAGGAGCTGCTGGCCCAGCACGCCGCCGGCAAGCCGTGCTTCATCGTCACCGAGTCGGTGTTCAGCATGGACGGCGACCGGGCCGACGTTGCCGCGCTATCGGATATCGCGCGCCGGCACAACGCGCTGCTCTACCTCGACGAGGCCCACGCCACCGGCGTGCTGGGCCCGCAGGGATGCGGCCTCGGCGCCGCAGCGCCGGGCGCCGTCATCATGGGCACCTTGGGCAAGGCCTTCGGCAGCGCGGGTGCCTACATCGCCGGCTCACGCGGACTGGTCGACTATCTCGTCAATCGCTGCGCCGGGTTCATCTACTCGACGGCGCCCGCGCCGGCGGCATGCGGCGCGGTCGACGCCGCGCTGGATCTCATCCCGGCCATGGACGCGGAGCGCGCGCTGCTCGCGCGACGGGGCGACCAGCTGCGCGGCCGCCTTGACGAGCTTGGCATCGCGACGCTGGCGTCGACCACCCAGATCGTGCCCGCCGTGCTGGGCGGCGAGGACCGCGCCCTGGCCGCCCAGCAGCGGCTGGAGGCGCGCGGGGTGCTCGCAGTGGCCATTCGCCCGCCGACGGTGCCCGAAGGCGGCAGCCGGCTGCGCTTCGCCCTTTCCTCCGCCCACACCGAGGCGGACTTCGCGCAGCTGCTCGACGCCCTGGACGCCCTCGCATGACGCCGCGAATCACGCTCCTGCACGGCTGGGGCTATGACGAGGCGCTCTGGCGCAAGGTCGTCCCGCTGCTCGAAGGCCTGGAAGTCGAGGTCTGCGACCTCGGTTTCTTCGGCCGTACCGCCCTGCCCGCGGCGTGCGACGCACCGCGCATAGCCGTCGGCCATTCGCTCGGCGCGCTCTGGTGGCTGTGCAGCGATCTCCCCTGGCGCGCGCTCGTCGCCATCAACGGGTTTCCGCGCTTCACCGCAAGCGAAGGCTACGCCGGGGTCGCGCCCCGCATCCTGGAGCGCATGCAGCGCCGCTTCGCCGACGCGCCCGCCGCGGTGCTCGCCGACTTCCAGCAGGCCTGCGGCGGCGGCGGTCCCGCACTCCCGGGCGATCCCCGGCCGCTGGCGGAGGGACTGGAAACGCTGCGGCGCCTGGACGCGCGAGCCGCCTGGAACACGCGCGCCGCCGATATCCGCCTGCTCGCCGGCCGCCGCGACGCCATCGTCCCGGCTGCGCTGAGCGAGTCTATCGGCGCTATGCTGGCGAAACGCGACTTCCGCTGGATCGATGACGGCGGCCACCTGCTGCCGCTCACGCACCCCGGCGAATGCGCGCAGATGATCCGCCAGGCGGCACGCCCATGAAGCAGCACAAGTCCCGCATCGCGGCGCGTTTCGGCGCCGCCGCGCCCGATTACGAAGCGCACAGCCAGGTCCAGCGCCAGGCCGCGCTTCGCTTGGCCGAGCGCGTCACCGCGCGGACGCTCGCCGGGCGCCCGCGCGTGCTGGAAATCGGCTGCGGCACGGGCCACCTGACGCGCGCGCTGCTGCCCGCCATCGGCGGCGACTGGATCGTCAGCGACATTGCACCGGCGATGGTGGACGCCTGTCGCCGCGACATCGGCGCCGCCGCGCGCTATGCAGTGATGGATGGGGAATCGCCGGCCTTCGCGCCCGGCAGCTTCGACCTCATCGTCGCCAGCCTCGCCGCGCAATGGTTCGTCGACCTGCCCGGATCGCTGGCCGCGCTTTGCGACCTGCTGGCGCCGGGTGGCTGCATCGCAATCGCCACGCTGGGCATCGACACCTTCGCCGAGTGGCGCGCGGCCCACGAGACGGCCGGGCTGGTGGCGGCCACGCCGGCCTACCCCGACGCGGAGGCCCTGGCGCGAGCCTTTCCCCCCGGCGTCGCGTGCGAGATCGAGGAGGAGGTAGTCCTGGAGCCCTTCGCCGATCCGCTGGAATTCGTGCGTGGGCTGCGGCGTATCGGCGCCGACACGCCGGCCGCCGGAAGCTTGCCGCTATCGGCCGGACAGTTGCGGCAGGTGATGCGCGCGCTCGCCGACGCCCGCCATGCGGGCACCAGTTATCACCTGCTCTACGCGATCGGCTTGCGGTCGAGCAGCACCAGCCAGCCGCGGCCGATGCGGTAGAGCACCCACAGTCCGGCACCGACGAACGCCAATATCGCGAGCGGAATGCCGACCAGCGTAACGGCGAGCATCCACGCGACGCCGACCCAGAGCACCGCGAACCAGAAAGTGCGCAGTTGCCAGCGCCAATGGCTTTCCAGCCAGCTGGCCGCCACGCGCCGGCGCGTCGCGTAGTTGATGATGACGGCGATGATGGACGGCCAGCCGGTGATGAAGGCGAACAGCACCGTCGCCGACGTCAGCACGCCGCCCAGCGCGGACAGCGCATGCAAGCCGTACATGACATGGCACCAGGCGCGCGGGCCTTCGAAGTCGTCGTTCGCGGTCAGTACCTCATAGTCGGCCATCGCGAGGCTCCTGCCGCTCAGAACATCGCAGAGACGCCGTCGATGCGGTCGAGGCGGATGACGACGCGGCTCGCCTGGTTGCTGCGCCCGACGACGTAGGCATCGTCGACCGAGGTCACGATGCAGCTGACGCTGGCGCCGTTGACGTAGATCGTCACGCCGCGGTTTTTCTCCTTGCTCTCCAGCAGGGTGGCGCGCAGCGGGTCCCTCTCGGCGGCCGGCGCATCGGCCAGCGCGACGCCTGCCAGGGCAAGCGCGGCGATGAAGGCCAAGGCGTGGCGGTTCAGGCGTGACATCGGTCGTTCCTTTCTTCTGGTGGATCGGAAACCGTCAGTACAGCAGCGGCCGCAGGTTCAACTCGCCGACGATGCCCGCGAATACCGCGGCACCCAGCCAGTTGTTGTGCAGGAAGGCCTTGAAGCAGGGCATGCGCTCGCGCCCGCGGATCAGCGTGTAGTGGTAGCCGGCGATCAGCGCCGCCAGGACGAGGCCGCCGAAGTAGAAGGCGCCGTAGTGAAGCTGCCAGCCGGCCCAGGCGAGCAGGCCCAGCGTGATGGCATAGCAGAGCATGACCATTGCGACATCGTAGCGGCCGAAGGTGATGGCCGACGTCTTGATGCCGATGCGCAGGTCGTCGTCGCGATCGACCATCGCATATTCGGTGTCGTAGGCCACCGCCCAGAAGATATTGGCGAGCAGCAGCAGCCAGGTCATCGGCTGGGTCTCGCCCAGCACGGCCACATACCCCATCGGGATGCCGAAGCCGAAGGCCACGCCGAGGTAGGCTTGCGGCACGGCGAGGAAGCGCTTGGTGAAGGGATAGCTTGCGGCGAGGAACAGGGCGGCGACCGACCAGATCAGCACGTTCCTGCCGAGCGGCAGGACCAGCAGGAAGGCGCACAGCACCAGGACGCCGAACAGGCCGAAGGCTTCGCGTACGCTGACCGCCCCGGCCGCCAGTGGACGGTCCTTGGTCCGCTTGACCTGCGGATCGAAATCCCGGTCGGCATAGTCGTTGATGACGCAGCCCGCCGATCGCATGATGACGGTGCCGAGCGTGAATATCCACGTCAGCATCCAGCCGGGCCGGCCTGCGCCGGCGATCCACAGCGCCCAAAGGGTCGGCCAGAGCAGCAGCAGGATGCCGATGGGCTTGTCGAGCCGCATCAGTCGCTCGTAGAGATCGAGCCTTTCGCGGAGAGCGGTGAGACTGGCCACAGGAGGAACTCGCGCGGAACTTGGAACGGCGTGAAGCTTACCAGCATCGATCGACGGACGGAATTACATTGATGATGTCATTCTGCGATGCCACCGAGGGCGTGCGGAACCGGCTCCGCCAAGGCCGACGCGCGTCAGGCGAAGGCGGCCAGGAGTTCCACCGCGCCGGCCTCGATGTCCGGAAGCAGCGGCAGGTAGGGGTCGAGTTCGGACAACTCGCTCTGCGGCGTGCGCGCCGGCAGCAGGTAATCGTCGGTGGTCCCGAACAGGCGGTTGACCACCTGCACCAAATCGCCGAGATGCCGCAGCGTGCGTGGCAGCGGCCGCGAGTTGTCGTGCTCGCGTACCGCTTCGGATATCCGCTCCGGCAGGCCGAGGGCCTGCAGCAGGGCCTCGCCGATGGTCTCGTGCCAGCGGACCACGAGATGCCGGAGCGACTCGGGCCGACGCCGCAACTCATCGTACTTCGAAGCCCGATAGAACAGGTAGAAGGCGCCGATATCGTGGACCAGTCCGACGAGGAAGGCGTCGTCCGGGTTCAGGCGGGTCATCTTCCGCGCGATGACGTGGCAGGCCGCGGCGGAACGCACCGAATGATCCCAAAGCGACTTGGTAAGGCGCTCGAAACTCGGCATCTGACCCGCCATGGTCAGTTGCTTCAAGGCCATGCCCAGGGCCACGGACCGCACGTTCTGCAAGCCGAGACGCTGGACCGCCCCCTTGAGATCGCGCACTTCCGAGTGGCCGGGATTGAAGCCCACCGAGTTCGCCATGCCGAGCAGCTTGCCGCACACCAGCGGATCTGTGGCCACGGTCTTGCAGATATCGTCGAGCGAGGACTTCGGCGCGTCGAGAACCGCGCGCAGGCGGACCGCCAAGTCGAAGCAGATCGGGAAGACGACGTCGCCGCTGAGTTCCTCGGCAATGTCGGACAGCACGCGGAAGCGCTGCAGCTTCAGCTCGTCGCCGGTCTTGTCCGGGTCTTGATGGGGGGCGGGATTCGGAGGCACGATCAATACTACGTCGTGAACGGGGAAATGGCCAATCGGGGAAACCCTGTCGCCGGGCATGGCGCTCAGGCCTTCAGCAGTTCCTCCCGGCCGCCGAGCCAGCGCGTCATGTGCGCCGCCGCCGCGTCCGGCCAGGCGCGCAGCATTTCCTCCGCGACGTCGCGGACGAGCGCGATCATCGCCGTGTCGCCGAGATCGGCGAAGCGCAGCAGCGGCATGCCGCTCTGGCGGGCACCGACGAATTCCCCCGGCCCGCGCAGGTCGAGGTCGAGGCGCGCGATCTCGAAGCCGTCGCTGTTCTCATAGATGATCTTGAGCCGGCTGCGCGCCGTCTCGCCCAGCGGCTGCGCGTAGAGCAGGATGCAGGCCGAATCGTGGCTGCCGCGCCCGACCCGCCCGCGCAGCTGGTGCAACTGCGCGAGGCCGAAGCGCTCGGCGTGCTCGATCACCATGAGCGTGGCGTTCGGCACATCCACGCCGACCTCGATCACCGTGGTCGCCACCAGCAACTGGATCTCGTTCGCCACGAAGGCCGACATGACGGCCGCCTTCTCGTCGGCCTTCAGCCGGCCATGGACGAGGCCGACGCGAATGTCGGGCAGGTCGGCCGAGAGGCGCTCGTAGGTTTCCTGTGCGGTCTTCAGCTGCAGTGCCTCGGATTCCTCGATGAGCGGACAGACCCAATAGGCCTGGCGCCCGGCGCGACAGGCATCGCGCACCCGCGCGGTCACTTCCTCTCGTCGGGATTCGGCGACCAGCTTGGTCAGCACCGGCGTGCGCCCGGGCGGCAGTTCGTCGAGCACGGAGACATCGAGGTCGGCGTAGAAAGTCATCGCCAGCGTCCGGGGAATCGGCGTCGCCGACATCGTGAGCTGGTGCGCGCTCATGCCCTTCTGCTTCAGCGCCAGGCGCTGCCGCACGCCGAAACGATGCTGCTCGTCGACGATGGCGAGGCCGAGGTTCTCGAACTCGACGCCCTCCTCGATGAGCGCGTGGGTGCCCACCACCAGGCGCGCGCTGCCCGCCGCGATGGCAACGGCCATGGCCGACTTTTCCTTCTTCTTCAGGCTGCCGGACAGCCAGGCGACTTCGATGCCCAGCGGCGCCAGCCAGGCCGCCAGCTTGCGGTAGTGCTGCTCGGCCAGGATCTCGGTGGGCGCCATCAGCGCGGCCTGGTAGCCGGCCTCCGCCGCCTGCAGCATCGCCAGCGCGGCCACCACCGTCTTGCCGCTGCCGACGTCGCCCTGCAGCAGGCGTTGCATCGGGTGGCTGGCCGCGAGGTCGGCCGCGATGTCGCGCCATACGCGCTGCTGGGCCGCGGTAAGGCTGAACGGAAGCTGCTCGAGCAACCGCCCCGTCAGTGCGCCGGTCGGCAGCAGGGCCGGGGCGTTGCGGGCGCGGCGCGCCGCGTAGGCGGTGCGCAGGCTCAGTTGCTGCGCCAGGAGTTCGTCGAAGGCGATGCGCCGCCAGGCCGGATGGCCGCGCGCCTCGAGTTCAGCCAGCGATACTTGCGGCGGCGGTTCGTGCAGGAAGCGCAGGCTCTCGGCGAAATCGGCGAGCGCCAGGCGGCGGCGAATGTCCTCGGGCAGGCTGTCGCACAACTCGCCCCGCTCCTGTGCGCGATCCAGCGCCTGCAGCACCAGCCGGCGCAGCGTACCCTGCGCAAGCCCCGCGGTCGTCGGATAGACGGGGGTCAGCCGGTCGGGCAGCGGGTCGTCGTCGCGCACGAGATGGAAACGCGGATGGATGATCTCGGTGCCGAGAAAGCCGCCGCGCGCCTCGCCGAACACCCGCAGGCGCGCGCCCTCGGCCAGCGCCTTCTGCTGGCTCGGATAGAAGTTCAGGAAACGCAGCACCATGTCGCCGCTGGCATCGGCCACGCGGGCGACCAATTGCCGGCGCGGCCGGAAGGCGACTTCGCACGACAGCACCTCGACTTCGAATTGCGCCGGTACGCCGGGCACGGCGTCCGCGACCGCCGTGATGCGGGTCTCGTCCTCGTAGCGCAGCGGCAAGTGCATGAAGAGATCGCGCTCGTCATGCAGGCCCAGCCGGGCGAGCTTGTCCGCCAGCGTGCCGCCGGCGGGCCGTGCCGGCTTGCGCTTCTCAGCCAACGACCAGGACGGCTTCCGCCTCGACCAGCGCCCCGCGCGGCAGTTCCTTGACGCCGACCGCGGCGCGCGCCGGGTAGGGCTGGGCGACGTACTTCGCCATCACCTCGTTCACCTTGGCGAAGTTGGCGAGATCGGTCAGGTAGATGTTGAATTTGACGGCATCGTCGAGCGTGGCGCCAGCCGCCTCGGCCACCGCCTTGAGATTCTCGAAGACGCGCACGATCTGCGCATCGATGCCCTCGACCATCTGCATGGTCGCCGGATCGAGGCCGATCTGGCCCGACATGTAGATGGTATTGCCCGCCTTGACGGCCTGCGAATAGGTGCCGATGGCAGCCGGCGCTAGCGGCGTCGAAACGATTTCCCTCGCCATGCTGCCGCTCCTAGTTGCCCACGTCGTAGCTGAGCCGCGCGAACAGGTGCTGCAGGCCGCGCCGGGTCGCCAGGTTGAGCACCAGTGGCGAGTTGAGATTGGCCGAGAGCTTGGCGTTTTCGTCCGGCTTGGTCAGCAGGACGACGACGACGGCCTGCGACGGATCGGTCAACTGCAGCTCCGCAGTCTCCTCGTCCGACAGCGCAATCTCGTAGCTGAAGCCGAAGCGCGCCGGATCGGCCACATAGAAGGCCACCGCGGGATCGTCGAGCGATTGCAGGACGAAATACTTGGGATCGTTGTCCGATGGACTGAGCACCGTGAAGCGGTGGCAGTCCTCGAAGCCAGGCAAGCCGCGCGGAAATTCGATGACTTTGTCCAGGTCGACTTCCAGGGTGCCGAAGCGGGGGCTTTCGATCTTCATGGCAGTACTCGCAAAAATCAGCGTTTGATAGCTGTCAGGATACCCGTCTCCATGCCAAGCGCACGCAATTTCTCGCGCGCCGCATCGGCTTCCTCGCGGGTCTTGAACGGACCGACCTGAACCCGCGCCTCGATCTGGGTGGGAATGCCCGCCATTTCGAGCTTCGCGCGCAACTCCTCGGCATTGGTGAGGTTGTTGAAGACGCCCATCTGGAGCACATACTGGCGGCGGCTCTCGGCCGCCTGGGCGAGCGGCCGCGAGGCCGGCGCGTGCGGGGCGATGGGGCTCGGCGGCGGGGCCGTCTTGGCGATCTCCTTCTCCGGCTGCGGCTTCTGCTGCGACGCCACCATGGGCGGGGTCGGCTTCACCGACGCCGTTCGCGGCGTGGCCGGCACCGTCAAGGGCCGCGGCGGGCGCGGGGCGGTACCCGCTCCAGTCGTGCCCTCGGGCTCGGCGGGCGCGACCTTGGCTTCTTCCTTCTTCTCGGGCGCCGGCGCTTCCGCGGGCTTCTCCGCGGGCGCCGCCTCGGGGGGCTTCTCCGAGGGGACCGGTTCGGCCTTCTCCTCCGGCTTGGCTTCCGGCGCCGCCTCGGGCGCCTTCGCCACCGGAGCTTCCTCCGCCGGCGGCGCCTTGCGTTCGGGCCCGTAAATCGCATCGACGAGCGCAAGCCCGCCGAGCAGGGCGACCACGACCACGCCGGCGACGGCGATGCGCGAGATCAGCCGCCGCTTCAGCGCGTCGTCGTCATGCGGATCGTGCGTGTTCGGCTCCGGATTCTCCGCCATAGTCTTCCTCTTGGTCGAAATGCGTGGCGCCGCGCGAGAGTGCCCAAACCAGTTCGGCTTCGCCCAGGGAGATGCCGCAGCGATCGGCGAGATCCTGTGCCGTCAAGCCTCGCTGGGCCATGGTCATGGCTTCGGCATACTGAGGCGATACGAGCCGCGCAGCCTTGAGGTCGGCCAGCTCCGAGCGCAATTGCCCGATCTCCTCGCGCAGCTGCGCCACCTCCTCGCGCAGTTGCCGGGTCTCCGCGTCAAACCGGCTGCGCGCCACCTCGGCGCCGAAGTCCCCGGCGGGCGTTGGCGCCGGTCGCGCGACCGGCGCAGCGTAGACGGGCTCCTCGAAGGCCACGTCGCCTTCATCGTCCTCCAGCACCGGCGGCCGCGCGGTCGCCGGTGCCGGCGCCCTCCGGCGGCGCAATTGAAGCAGCCGCAGCACCATGACCACGAGGTAGACGCCGAGCAGCCCGATAACGGCCAGGACGGCATCGCGCAGCGTCAGCGCGCCGAGGTCCATCAGGCGGTGGCCCGGCCCGCGGCGGAAGGCCGGGCAGGCGTCCTGTCGATGATGCGGCGATCGGGCATAGGGGTGGCGAGCGTAAAGTTGCCCGATAATAGCGTCGCCCACACCCCGATAAATCAGGATCAGCGCGGCCTTTGACCCGTGTTTTACGCCAAGAAGCTCCTTTCAGCCCTCCTGCTGCCGCCCGCCGGCCCCATCCTGCTTGCTCTGTGGGGATTATGGCTGTCGCGGCGCCACCCCCGCAGCGGGCGCGCGGTTGCCGCCGCCGCACTCCTCGGCATGCTGGCGCTCTCCTTCTGGCCGGTCGCCGGCGCCCTGATGCGCGCGCTCGAGGACCAGCCGCCCGTCGGGGGGCAGGAACTGGCGCGCGCCCAGGCGATCGTCGTCCTGGGCGGCGGCAAGTACGAGGCGGCGCCGGAATACGGCGGCGACACCGTGGGCCTCTCGACCCTGGCGCGGCTGCGCTACGCCGCGTTCCTGCAGAAGCGTTCGGCCTTGCCCGTGCTCGTCACTGGCGGCGCACTCGATGGCGGAAGGCCGGAGGCCGAGGTCATGAAGGAGGCTATGGAACGGGATCTTGGCGGGAAAGTCCGCTGGGTCGAAGGCGCATCCCTCGATACGGCCGACAATGCAAGGTTCTCCGCGCCGCTCTTGAGAGCCGCGGGCGTCAGCCGCATCGCGCTGGTCAGCGACGCCTGGCATCTGAAGCGCGCGGTGCCGCTTTTCCACGCGCAGGGGCTCGAGGTACTGCCGGCGCCCACCGGCTTCACCACGCCGGCGGCGGCCACCCTCGATCGATGGCTGCCCTCCGCAGGCGCGTTCGAGGCGAGCGCCCAGGCACTCCACGAATGGCTCGGGCTGCTGGCGCAACATGCGCTGCATTTGATCCAGCGCTAATCTCCCTGCCGCCGTCGGGGTATGATTCGGCGCTGGGTGCCCAGACCACGCCGACCGCACGCAGACGATGAACTCGCCAATTCGCACGGGGCAATCGACCGCCGCCGACCCGGCCGCGGCCGTCGGGGAGTTCTTCGAAGCGGTCAGGCAGCCCGACATGGCGCTGGTCTGCTTCTTCTGCTCCTCGCAATACGATCTTGACGCCGTCGCCGCCGGGATCAACCGGCTGTTCCCGCAGACGATGGTGATCGGCTGCACCACGGCCGGCGAAATCGGCCCGGCCGGCTACCGCGAGCACAGCATCGCCGGCTTCAGCCTGCCGCGGGGCTCCTGCGCCGCCGTTGCGGACCGCCACGGTCCGCTGCAAAGCTTCGATTTCGCTGTGGGACAAGCTTTCGCGCACCGGCTTGCCGACCGGCTGGACGGGCTGGCGCCGGGCGTCGACAGCCGCTTCGCCCTGCTCCTCGTCGACGGCCTGTCGATGCGCGAAGAGCCGGTGGCACAAGCCTTCCAGGCCGGTCTCGGCTTGGTTCCGCTGGTCGGCGGCTCGGCCGGCGACGATGCCCGGTTCGAGCGCACTTGGGTCTTCCACGACGGCGCCTTCCACGGCGACAGCGCCGTGCTGGCCGTCGTCTCGACCCAGTTGCCGATGCGGACGTTCATGGCCCAGCACTTCGTCTGCGGCGAGGAAAGGCTGGTCGTCACGGCGGCCGATCCGGCCACCCGCAACATTGCCGAGATCAACGGGCGGCCGGCCGTTCAGGAATACGCGCGCCTGGTGGGAACCGACGCCGCCCATCTCGACGCGGCGGCCTTCGCCGCCGCGCCGCTGCTCGTCGTGCTCGGCGGCAACCAGTACGTGCGAGCCATCCAGAAGGCCAATCCGGACGGCAGCCTTACGCTGTTCAGCGCCATCGAGGAGGGCGTCGTCCTGCGCATCGGTCGCCCCACCGGCCTGGCGCGCAATCTCGCCGAGCAGTTGGGGACGCTGGAGCGCGAGATCGGCCGGCCGCAGCTGGTCATCGCCTGCGATTGCGTGCTGCGCAACCGCGAAGCGGCGGCCACCGGCGAGAAGGCGGAGGTCGCGGCCCTGCTGCGCAACCACCGGGCCGTGGGATTCAGCACCTACGGCGAGCAGTATCAGGGCATCCACGTCAACCAGACGCTGACGGGCATCGCCGTCGGCACTGCGGAGGCCGCGAATGTCTGACGCCGCAGCGGGGCGCGAGCAGGCGCTGCAAGCGGAAATCGCCCGGCTCGGGAAGATCATCGCCGCACTGGTGGCGCGCGCCGAGCGCGAGATGGGGCCGCAGGGATCGCAGTTCGGCATGTTCCAGACCGCCAGCCTGCTGGAGGAGAAGGTCCGCGCGCGCACGCGCGAGTTGCAGCGGGTGCTTGCCGAGAACGAGAAGATCGCGCGCGACCTGCAGCGCCTCAACAAGGCGCTGCAGCGCGAGCACGAGGAGCAGCGGGATCTGATCGAACGGCTCGAGCAGGCCCAGAACCAGCTGCTGCAGTCGGAAAAGATGGCCTCGATCGGCCAGCTGGCGGCCGGCGTGGCCCACGAGATCAACAACCCGGTCGGCTTCGTCAACAGCAACCTCGGCACGCTGGAGCGCTACCTGGGCGATCTCTTCGCCATCCTCGACGCCTACGACGCCGTCGCGGGGCGCGCGCCCGACGGCTGGGACTTCGGCGCGGTGGCCAGGCTCAAGGAGCACGCCGACTACGCATTTCTCAGGAAGGACGCGCCCGCGCTGCTCGCGGAGACGCGCGAAGGCGTCACGCGCGTCAGGAAGATCGTCCAGGACCTCAAGGACTTCTCGCACGTCGACGAGGCCGAATGGCAACTCGCCGACCTCAATGCCGGCATCGACAGCACGCTCAACGTGGTGTGGAACGAACTCAAGTACAAGGCCGAGGTAACCCGGGACTACGCCGAGCTGCCGAAGATCGAATGCCTGCCCTTCCAGCTCAACCAGGTCGTCCTCAACCTGCTGGTGAACGCCGTCCACGCCATCGAGACGCGCGGCACCATCGCCGTGCGCACCGGGCGCGAAGAGGACGGCGTCTGGCTGGAAGTGGCCGACAACGGCCATGGCATCCCGCCTGAAAACCGGACGCGCATCTTCGAGCCCTTCTTCACCACCAAGCCTGTCGGCAAGGGCACCGGCCTGGGCCTATCGCTCTCCTACAGCATCGTGCAGCGCCATCACGGCCACATCGAGCTCGACAGCGAAGTGGGCAGGGGCACGCGCTTCCGCGTGCACCTGCCGTTGCGGCAACCGGTGCCGCCGCCGGCTTGACGGCGCACCGGGCCGGCTGCCTACATGCGCTCGAAGATCCCCGCGGCACCCATGCCCGTGCCGATGCACATGGTGACCATGCCCCACTTCACGTTCTCGCGCTGCATGGCGTGCACGACGGTAGCGGTGCGGATGGCGCCGGTGGCGCCGAGCGGATGCCCGAGCGCGATGGCGCCGCCGAGCGGATTCACCTTCGCAGGATCGAGGTCGAGGGTCTTCATCACCGCGAGCGACTGCGCCGCAAAGGCCTCGTTGAGCTCGATCCAGCCGAGGTCGTCCTTGGTGATGCCCGCCAGCGCGGCGGCGCGCGGAATGGCCGCGATGGGGCCGATGCCCATCACTTCGGGCGGCACGCCGGCCACCGCGTAGCCGGCGAAGCGCGCCAGCGGCTTGAGGTTGAAGGTCTTGAGGACCTGGCCGCTGACCAGCAGCACCGCGGCGGCGCCGTCCGACATCTGAGAGCTGTTGCCGGCCGTGACCGAGCCCTTGGCGGCGAACACCGGCCTCAGCTTCGCCAGGCCCTCCATGCTGCTGTCGGGGCGCGGACCTTCGTCGGTGTCGGCCGTGCGCGGCTTGAGCTTCACCTCTCCGGTCGCGAGATCGGGCAGGTGCTCGGTGAAGGTGTAGGGCGTGATCTCGTCCTTGAACTTGCCGGCCTGGATGGCGGCGACGGCCTTCTTGTGGCTGGCGACGGCGAACTCGTCCTGCTGCTCGCGCGTCACTTCCCATTGGCTTGCCACCTTCTCGGCGGTGAGCCCCATGCCGTAGGCGATGCCGAGGTTCTCGTCCTTCTCGAAGATCGCCGGGTTCATGGCGATCTTGTTGCCCATCATCTGCGGCATCACGCTCATCGACTCGGTGCCGGCGGCGATCATGACGTCGGCCTCGCCCAACCGGATGCGGTTGGCGGCGTCGGCCACGGCCTGGACGCCTGACGAACAGAAGCGGTTGATGGTGATGCCCGGCACGGTGTTCGGCAGCCCAGCCAGCAAGAGGCCGATGCGCGCCACGTTCATGCCCTGCTCGGCCTCCGGCATGGCGCAGCCGACGATGACGTCGCCGATGGTCACGGGGTCGAGATTGGGCGCCTGGGCCAGCACCGACTTGATGGCGTGCGCCAGCATGTCGTCGGGGCGCACGTTCTTGTACATGCCGCGGCGCTTGGCCACCGGGAGGCGAGTGGCGGCGACGATGTAGGCGTCTTGGATCTGTTTGCTCATTTGGATGCTTCCTTCCTTCAGTTCCGCAGGGGCTTGCCGGTGTCCATCGTGTGGCCGATGCGCGCCTGCGTCTTCTCGTTCTTCAGCAGTTCGACGAACAGCTTGCGCTCGACGGTGAGCAGCCATTCCTCGTCGACCAGGCTGCCGGCTTCGATATCCCCGCCGCACAGCGCCGTGGCGGCGGCCTTGGCCACCGCGTAATCGTGCGCCGAGATCATGCCGCCTTCCTTCATGTTGATCAGCATCATCTCCAGCGTGGCGATGCCGGTGCGGCCGCATACCGGGACGTTGCGCGCCGGCAGCGGCGGCTGGTAGCCCGATTCCGCCATGCCGCGCGCCGTCCTCAGCGCGACGTAGAGCAGTTCACGCGCATTGAAGACGACGACGTCGGCGTCGTCGAGGAAGCCCAGCTCGCGGGCGTTGAGCGCGCTCTTGCTCACCGTCGCCATGGCGATGGTCGAGAACACCGGCTGGATGAAATCGAACGGCACGTTGTTGGCGGTCTGCTGGGCCTTCCTCGCCGCGCGCAGCGCGAACTCCTTGCTGCCGCCGCCGGCCGGGATCAGGCCGACGCCCGCCTCGACCAGGCCGATGTAGGACTCGAGCGCCACCACGCGGCGCGCGCAGTGCATCGGGAACTCGCAGCCCCCGCCCAGCGCCATGCCGCTCACCGCGGCGACCACCGGCACCTTGGAGAGCTTCAGCGCCATGGAGGCGCGCTGGAAGTTGTGCACCGATTCCTCGAGCACCTCGAACTGCTTGGCGGAGATCGCCTCCATGACCTGCTTGAGGTTGGCCCCGAGGGCGAAGGGCGCCTCGTGCCAGATCACCATGCCGTCGCACTCGCGCTCCGCGTAGGCGACCGCCTCGCGGACGCCGGCGACGACTTCGGCGCCGAGCGTGTGGTTCTTCGAAGTGATCGAGAGGATGGCGATGCCCGCATCCACCTCGGGCAGCCGCCACAGGCGCACGCCCTCGTTCTGCCAGAGCGTCTCGCCGGCCTTGTCGGGCGTGGCGGCGGCTTCGCCGAGTACGCGCTCGGGGAAGAGCTGGCGCTTGTACACCGGCAGCTGCGAGCGGCCCTTGAGCGTCTTCTCGGTCGCGGAATACGAGCCAGCCGGCGCGTGCACGCCGTCGAGCTCGAACACCCAAGCCGGCAGCGGCGCGGACACCAGGCCGCGACCGTCGTCGATGTCGGCCTTCACCGCCTGCGCGATGGCCTTCCAACCGGCAGCCTGCCAGGTCTCGAAGGGGCCCTGCGACCAGCCGAAGCCCCAGCGCATGGCGAAATCGACGTCGCGCGCGTTGTCGGCGATGTCGGCCAGGTGAAAGGCGCAGTAGTGGAAGACGTCGCGGAAGATCGCCCAGAGGAACTGCGCCTGCGGGTGGCGCGAGCTGCGCAGCTGCGAGAACTTGTCGGCCGGGTTCTTGAGCTTGAGGATGGCGAGCACCTCGGGCGCCACTTCCGCCTTGGAGGCGCGGTAGTCCTGCGCCGCCAGGTCGAGCACCTGGATTTCCTTGCCCACCTTGCGGAACACGCCGCACTTGGTCTTCTGCCCGAGCGCGCCCTTGGCGATCAGCGCGGCGAGCCAGGTCGGCGAGCGGTAGTGCGCGTGCCAGGGATCCTCGGGCAGGGTGTCCTGCATGGTCTTGATGACGTGGGCCATGGTGTCGAGACCGACCACGTCGGCCGTGCGATAGGTGGCGCTCTTCGGCCGGCCGATCAGCGGGCCGGTCAGCGCGTCGACCTCGTCGAAGCCCATGCCGAGGCGCTGCGTGTGGTGCATCACGGCGAGCATCGAGAAGACGCCGACGCGGTTGGCGACGAAGTTGGGCGTGTCCTTGGCGCGCACGATGCCCTTGCCCAACCGCGTCGTCAGCCAGGACTCGAGGTTGTCGAGCAGCGCGGGCTCGGTGTCGCGCGTGGCGATCAACTCGACCAGCTGCATGTAGCGCGGCGGGTTGAAGAAGTGGATGCCGCAGAAGCGGCTGCGCAGCGCCTCCGGCATCACGCCGGCCAGGTGGTTGATCGACAGCCCGGAGGTGTTCGACGCGATGATGGCGTGCGGCGCCACGTGCGGCGCGATCTTGCGGTAGAGGTCTTCCTTCCACTCCATCTTCTCGGCGATCGCCTCGATGATGAGGTCGCAGCCGGCCAGCAGCGGCAGGTGCTGGTCGTAGTTGGCAGCGTCGATGTAGGCGACCCGATCCTTCGTCGCAAGCGGCGAAGGCTCGAGCTTCTTCAGCCCGTCGAGGGCCTTCCTGACGATGCCGTTCGGGTCGTCCTTGCCGGCGAGGTCGAACAGCACCACCGGCACGTTGGCGTTGGCGCAATGCGCGGCGATCTGCGCGCCCATGACGCCGGCGCCGAGAACCGCGACTTTGTTGACGATGAAATTGCTCACTCCACTCTCCTTGCTTTGCTTCCTGCGGTGACCTTCAGGACAATGCTTCGCGCATCGCCCGCTTGTTGAGCTTGCCGACGCTGGTGCGGGCCAGGCTGTCGACGAACCGGACCTGGTCCGGCACGGCGTACTTCGAGATATGGCCCTGGTCGGCGTACGCCTTCACGTGGGCCTGGATCGAGGCCGCATCGGCACTCCGGTCCTTCTTCAGGACCACCAGCGCGAGCGGGCGTTCGCCCCACTTTTCGTCCTTGACGCCGATCACGGCGACCTCGGCGACCGACGGATGGCGGCCGATGATGTCCTCGACCTCGAGCGACGACACCCACTCGCCGCCGGTCTTGATGACGTCCTTGATGCGGTCGGTCACCTGCAGGTAGCCGCGCGCATCGATGTGGCCGATGTCCTGGGTATGCAGCCAGCCGCCTTCCCACAGGGCCTCGGACGCCTCGGGATTGTCGAGGTAGCCCTGGGTGAGCCAGGGCGCGCGCACGACCACCTCGCCGACCGACTTGCCGTCGTGCGGCTGGTCGGTCATCTCCGGCGTCACGACATGCAGGTCGACCAGCACGTTGGGCCGGCCGGTCTTGGTGCGCAGCTGCAGGTCGTCGCCGAGGTCGGCCGTATCGATCTGCGCCAAGGTCAGCACCGGGCAGGTCTCCGACATGCCGTAGCCGGTAAAGACGTCGATGCCGCGCGCCAGGGCCGTCTGGGCCAGCGCCGTCGGCATCGCCGAACCGCCGATCACCAGCTTCCAGCCGGCGAAGTCGGCCTGTGCCGCGGCAGGCGACGACAGCACCATGTGCAGGATGGTCGGCACGCAATGCGACAACGTGACCTTCTCGTCCTGCTGCAGCTTGACCAGCAGTTCCGGCACGTAGCGGCCCGGGTACACCTGCTTGACGCCGACCATGGTGGCCGCGTACGGGAAGCCCCAGGCGTGCACATGGAACATCGGCGTCAGCGGCATGTAGACGTCGTCGCGATGGAAGCGTCCCTGTTCGGGCGCCGTGGCCAACGAACTCACCAGCGCGAGGGTATGCAGCACCAACTGGCGGTGGCTGAAATAGACGCCCTTGGGCAGGCCGGTGGTACCCGTCGTATAGAAAGTGGTGGCGCGGGTGTTCTCGTCGAAGTCCGGGAATTCCGTGAGCGCCGGTGCATCGGCGAGCAGCGCTTCATATTCGCCGGCAAAGCCGTCGGGCAGCGGCGCCTGTGGGTCGTCGGACAGCAGCACGAAGGTCTTCGCCGTCTCGAGTTGGCCGCGGATCGCGGCGAGGACCGGCAGGAACTCGGCGTTGACGAAGATCGCCTTCGCCTTCGAATGATTGAGGGTGTAGAGAATCTGCTCGGGCGACAGCCGGATGTTCGCCGTGAGCAGCACGCTGCCGGTCATCGGCACGGCGAAGAAGGCTTCGAGATAGCGGTGGCTGTCCCAATCCATGAAGGCGATCGTCTCGCCTTCGAGGTGCAGCCGCTGGATCAGGCCGCCGAAGCGCTGCACGCGGTGATGGAAGTCGCGATAGCTGTGGCGCACGCGCCCCGCATAGACGATTTCCTGCCCTGGCGCCACGGCGAGAGCGCGATGCAGCAGCTGCTTGATCAGCAGCGGATAGGTATAGGCGGACGGGGTGACGACGATCGGTTCGGGCGACTTCATGGAAATCCTTCGCTGAAGACCGGCGGCGGGCCGTCGATCGCGCCCGGGCCCGCGCGGACCCGAAGGCGAGAAGCCGCGGGCACGAAGCCCGCGGCATTGTGCTGCTTAGAACGAGATCGAGTATTGGGCGCCGAGCACCCAGGCCTTGTCTTCGTACGTGCCGTTGATCAGGCCGTGCTGCAGGATGGCGTTCTGCACCGGGCTTACAACGCGCTGATCGTTGTTGATCTGCGCATCCTTGACGAACAGGCGCGTCACGCCGACATCGACCGCGGAAGTCTTGGTCGGCTGCCATTGCACGCCGAACGACAGCCACCAGCGATTGTTGTCGGGCAGCGAGACCAGGCGGGTGTTGGCGCTCTTGACCGGCGTCTGGTCATAGGCGATGCCGAACTTCAGCTTGGTCGTGTCGCTGTACTTGTAGTTGGCACCGAGGGCAGCGCGCCAGGTGTCGCGGAAATCGGTGACGAGCGTTTGCGCGGTCGTGCCGGAGGCTAGGCCCGACGTGCGCACGATGTCGATCTTGGGAATCGAACTCCAGCCGGTCCAGGACAGGTCGCCCAGCATCTCCCACTGGTCATTGAGCTTCTGGCTGGCGCTGAAAATCCAGGTATCGGGCAGCTTGATGTCGGCCTTGACGTTGCTCGAACCGCCGGCAAGATTGAGGTTGTTCAAGGTGGCGGCTGCAGTGGCCGAGCCGTCCGAGTTGGCCAAAGCGATATTTCCTGTCGCCGTGTACTTCATGGCCGATCGATAGGAAATGCCAACCTTGGTAGCGGGCGAGAGATTCAGGAGGATGCCGGCGTTCCAACCCCAGGTGTTGTCGCTGACGTCCAGCAATGCGGTCAGGCCGGCCGTATCGGCGACCCCCAGAGTATTCACCGTGCCGACATTCCGCTTGTACTTCGCGTTGAGCTTCTGCCAGTCCAAGCCGAAGCCGAGCGAAACTATGTCGTTGACCCTGTAGGCGAGGGAGGGGTTGACGTTGACCGTCTTGACCTCGAAGCTGATCGACTGCGCCGATCCCAGCCAGGAACTGCCGTAGTCTGTCTTGAGGCCGAAGGGCGCGCCGATACCAAGACCAAAATAGAGATCCTTGGTGATCGGCATGCTGTAGTTGAAGTTCGGAATGTAGCCGGTGGCGCCGCCGTCCTTGTTGTCGCCCGTCAGCACGCCGGTGTTGGCCGAAGCGCTGTTATGGAAGACGTAGCTGGTATCGACCATCGCCACGCCCAGCGACAGGTTGTGTCCCTGCAACTGAGTCATGCCGGCCGGATTGAAGAACACCGTGCTTGCGTTCTCGGCCACGGCCGCCGAGCCCGCGTAGGAATTGCCGATGCCGCTGCCGTTCTGCTCCCAAAGTTGGAAGCCGGAGGCCGCCGCGTAGCCGGACGCCGTGCATGCCAGCAGCGCCGGAATGACGCGCGCCAGGACCTTTTGCTTATTCATTGCCTTTTCTCCTCATTTTGATTGCATACGCTGTAAATGGATTGCCCCCGACCCGTACAGCGCGGGCCGCTCGAACTCGAAATCCTTTCCGCCCGGCTCATGCGGGCGGCACCTCGCGCTTGTTGCCCGCCGCGTCGAGCGCGACGTAGGTCAAGGTCGCTTCGGTGACTTTCACCGTGACCGGATTCTCGGGATGGCGCTCGGCGATCACCAGCACGTCGACCGTGACCGAGGTGCGCCCGACCTTGACGATCTCGGCGTAGAAGCTGACGACGTCGCCGACCGAGATCGGCTGCTTGAACTGGAAGGAATTGACCGCCACGGTGGCGACGCGGCTGCGCGCCCGTTGCGCCGCGGCGATGCCGCCGGCGACGTCCACTTGCGCCATCACCCAGCCGCCGAAGATGTCGCCCGCCGGGTTGGTGTCGGCCGGCATGGTCATGACACGCAACACCGGCGTCTTCGCGGGCGGGGTGATGATCTGGTCGGCCATTCAGCTTCCCTGCGTCTTCAGGTAATTGATGGGGCCGCCCGTGTAAGGGGCGAAGCCGGTGCCGAATATTACCCCCGCATCGGCGAGATCGTCGTCTGACACTATGCCCTTGGCGATACAGTGTTGCGTCGCCGCCAATAGAGGTCCGACGAGGCGGCCCGCGAGACCGCTTGGCGGACTGCCGGCGGCGCCCTTGACGGGTTTGCCTTTGTCGTAGGCATAGTAGCCGCGCCCGCTCTTGCGACCGAGGTGTCCGGCCGCCACCAGTTCGGCCAGCCGGCGCGGCGGCTCGGCGGCGCCGGCCAGCCCCTTGCCGGCCGCCATGGCCACGTCCAGCCCGACGGTGTCGGCCAGTTCGATCGGCCCCATCGGCATGCCGAAGGCCAGGGCCGCGGCGTCGACCGTCTCGGGCGACATGCCTTCGTCGGCGCAGCGCATCGCCTCGAGGAGGTAGGGCGCCAGCACGGCGTTCACCAGGAAACCCGGCGCGTCCTTGACGGGCAGCGGCAGCTTGTCGATGCGGCGCACGAAGGCAGCGGCGCGCTTCGCCGTGGCCTCGTCGGTGTCCGCGCCCTGCACCACCTCCACCAGCGGCATCTTCGCCACGGGATTGAAGAAGTGGATGCCCACGAGACGGGACGGGTTCTTCAGCGCCTTGCCGATGTCCGCCAGCCGCAGGCTCGAGGTGTTGGAAGCGAGCAGCGCGTCGGGCTTGGCGCGCGCCTCGACGTCGCGGAACAGCGCCTGCTTGGCCTCGAGGTTCTCGAAGATCGCCTCGATGATCACGTCCGCCTGGCGCACGCCGTCGCCGGCCGGATCGGGGATCAGCCGGTCGAGCGCGAAGCGCACCTGCAGCTCGGCATCGCGCCCGTAGCGGAACTTCTTGCGGAAGGCATCCGCGGCGCGCTTGATGGCGGGCGCAATGCGCTCGATGTCCTGGTCCTGCAGTGTCACCGTCATGCCGCGCAGCGCGCACCAGGCCGCGATGTCGCCGCCCATCACGCCGGCGCCGATCACATGCACGCGCACCGGGCGGAAATCGGCGGCCTCTTTGCCGAAGCCCTTGAGCCGCTCCTGCAGGTAGAACACGCGCACCAGATTGCGCGTGGTCTTCGACCCGATGATGGCTTCGAGCGACGTCGCGCTGCCGGCGGGCACTTCCAGGCCGTTGCCGCCGTGGTTCTGCCACATGTCGATGATGGCGTAGGGCGCGGGGTAATGCTCCTGCCGCGCGCGTTTTGCCACCTGCTTCTTCGCTTGGGACGCAACGAAGGACCTGAGCGGCGCCGCATTCATCAGCCGCTGCATCAGCGGCAGGCGCCGCGGCGCACGGCCCGACAACGCGACCATGCGCGCCGCGCTTTCCATCACGCGCGGCGGCACGCATTCGTCCACCAGCCCCATACGCTTGGCGCGGCGGGCGTCGATCGCCTTGCCGGTCAGCATCATGTCGAGCGCCGCGGCCGGCCCCACCATTTGCGGCAGGCGTAGCATGCCGCCCCAGCCGGGCACGATGCCGAGCATGACTTCAGGCAGCGCGAACTTCGTTCCCGGCTCGTCGACCGCGACGCGATAGCGGCAGGCGAGCGCCAGCTCGGTGCCGCCGCCCATGCAATGGCCGCGCACCAGCGCCAGGGTCGGATAGCGCACTTGCGCCAGGCGGTTGTAGAGGTCCCAGCCGCGCTGCACCAGCGCGCGCGCCTTCTGCGGCGTGTCGAGGGTCGTGAATTCCTCGATGTCGGCGCCGGCGATGAAGCCGGCTTCCTTGCCCGAGCGGAAGATCAGCGCCTTCGGCTGCGCCGCATCGCAGGCGTCGAGCACCAGGGCCAGTTCGGCCATCACGTCGGCGGAAAGAACGTTGGTCGAGGCATCCGCCTTGTCGAGCGTCGCCCAGCAGACGCCGTCGGCGTCGGTGTCGAGTTTCCAGTGCTTGAGGCTCATAGCGTCTCCAACAGCATCGCGCCACCCTGTCCGCCGCCGATGCAGATCGAAGCGACGCCGCGCTTCTTGCCCTCGCGGCGCAGCACGTGCAGCAGGTGCAGCACGATGCGCGCGCCGGAAGCGCCGACCGGATGGCCTTGCGCGATTGCTCCGCCGTCGAGGTTCAGCTTCGCGGTGTCCAGCGCGCCGAACGCCCCGGGCAGTCCGAGCTGCTCGCGGCAATAGGCGTCGTCCTGCCAGGCGCGCAGGCAGCCGAGCACCTGGGCGGCGAAGGCTTCGTTGATTTCCCAGGCATCGACGTCGTCGAGGCCCATGCCGTTCCGCTGCAGCAGCGGCGTCACGGCGTGTACCGGGCCGAGGCCCATCTGGGCGGGGTCGAGGCCCGCCCATTCCGAATCGACAATGCGTCCGATCGGCGAAAGATCCCAGCGCGCCACCGCTTCCTCGGAAGCGAGCAGCAGCCAAGTGGCGCCGTCGGTGATCTGCGAGCTGTTGCCCGGCGTGACGCGGCCGTACTTGCGGTCGAAGAACGGCTTGAGCTTGGCGAGCCCGGCCATGCTGGCGTCGCGCCGCACGCCGTCGTCGGCTGCATAGACGGCGCCATCCTGGCCGACCAGCGGCACGATCTCGTTCTTGAAGTGCCCGGCGTCCTGCGCCGCGGCGACGCGACGATGGCTCTCCACCGAGAATTCGTCCATCTGCTCGCGCGTGATGTTGAACCGCCAGGCGAGGTTTTCCGCAGTCTGGCCCATCAGCAGGTTGACCACCGGATCGGTCAGGCCCTTCACGATGCCGATGACGGGCTTGAGGAACATGTTGGGACGCAGCTTGGCGAACAGCGCGAGCACCTGCGCCGGCTTCTTCGCCTGGGCCATGCGCGAGAACCACAGCACCATCTTGTCCGAGTAGAGCAGCGGCGCGCGCGACAGCGCATCGCTGCCGCCGGCCAGCACCAGTTGCGAGCGGCCGGCCTGGATGTTGGCGATGGCGGAGTCGATCGCCTGCATGCCGGACGCGCAATTGCGCATCACCGTCCAGCCGGGGACCTTGTGGCCACATCCCAGCCTCAGGGCGGCGACGCGGCCGATGTTCACTTCGTCGACGCTCGGGCTGGCGGAGCCGAGGATGACTTCGTCGAGTTCGCTGGCTGCGAAAGGCTGGCGAGCGAGCAGCGTGCGGCCGGCGGCGACGGCGAGGTCGGAGGCCGAGAACGGGCCCGGGATGTTGCGCGACTTCAGGAAGGGCGTGCGGGCGCCGTCGACGATGTAGATGGGTTTGATCATTTGACACACCTGACTTGCGACCGCCGAGGGCGACGGGGCGCGTTCCGGTGCAGTAGCTGGCTGGCGACCCGCCGAGGGCGACGGGGGAGTGCCGACGCTCCGTGTCCCCCGGCCCGAATGAGGCAAAGGCTCGGGCCTCCTCCTTTACCTGCGCGTCGGCACTCCCCCGCCACCCGCGGCTTGAGGCCGCTGCTGTTGGCCGCAAGTCGCTGCCACCGTTCCTGGGCCGATGGGGTGCCCTGCTGCACACAGGTAAAGGAGGAGGCGGACGCCTTATCGCCCTTGTCCGCCGGGGGACACGGAGTGCAGCAGGGCACCCCGTCGGCCCGCCCGGGAACTAACGCAGCGAGAACCAGGCAGATCGCCATCTCAAGCCGCCTGCTTCAACGCCATCGCCTGCGCAATCTCGCCGCGCCCGAAATCCATCGGGAAATCGTCGACCCTGATGACCTTGTCGCGCAACCGAATGCGCTCTTCCACCAAACCCAGCTCGTCGCGCGTGATGACGCCCGCCTCCATCGCATGCCGGGCCAACTGGATCTCGCTGCCGGTGGCCGCGGCGCGATCGATGCGGCCGGACTTCTCGGCGGCGCGGATCTTGGCCTCGACCTTCTCGGCGGCCAGCGTGGCATCCAGCGCCAGTTCGATGACGCCGATGGCGTCGTCCTCGCTGCGCGGCACGTACATGCCGGCGGTGAGGCGATCGCGGGTGTCCGAGGGTTCGATCAGCAGCTTCGCCACCTGGTGACCGAGGCGGTCGGACGGCACCACATAGGGCCGGCCGAGCGGGAAGATGAAGCGGTGCAGGAACCAGCCGACCAGCTTGTTCGGGTAGTTCGCGATGACGCCCTCGAAGGCGTTCTGCGCGGCGAACATGGCATCCCAGATCGCCCAGTGCATCAGCGGCGCGTCGGTTTCCTGGCGGCCTTCCGACTCGTAACGCTTGAGCGTCGCCGAGCACAGGTACATCAGCGACAGGACGTCGCCCAGGCGCGCCGACAGCTTCTCCTTGCGCTTGAGGTCGCCGCCGAGCAGCAGCATGGAAATGTCGGCGAGGAAGGCGAAGGCCGACGAGAAGCGCGTCAGCTGCTGGTAGTAGCGCGTGGTTTCCGGCGCGATGTCGTCGGGCACCGAAACGAAGTGCGAGCCGGTCAGGCCCATCACCAGCGTGCGGATCGCATTGGAGACCGTGAAGCCGATATGGCCGGTCAGCGCGGCGTCGAAGTCGCGCAGCGCCTTTGCGTCGTCGGCTTCGCGCACCGCGAGGAATTCCTTCAGCACGTAGGGATGGCAGCGGATGGCGCCCTGGCCGAAGACGATCAGGCTGCGCGTCAGGATGTTGGCGCCTTCGACGGTGATCGAGACGGGGATCTGCTGGTAGGCACGGGCGATGAAGTTGTTCGGCCCCATGCAGATGGCCTTGCCGCCCTGCACGTCCATCGCATCATTGACCACCTTGCGGGCGCGCTCGGTGACATGGTACTTGACGATGGCGGAGACCACCGAGGGCTTCTCGCCGAGATCGACGGCGCCGGCCGTCATGACACGCGCCGCGTCCATCAGGTAGAGGTTGCCGCCCATCCGCGCCAGCGGTTCCTCGATGCCCTCGAACTTGCCGATCGGCGTCTTGAACTGGCTGCGCACCCGCGCGTAGCCGCCAGTGCCGCGCACGGCGAGCTTGGCCATGCCCGTGTTCGAGGACGGCAGCGAGATCGAACGGCCGGCCGCCAGGCACTCCATCAGCATGCGCCAGCCCTGGCCGGCCATCGCCGGTCCGCCGATAATCCAGTCGAGCGGCATGAAGACGTCCTTGCCCGACGTCGGGCCGTTCTGCCAGACGGCGTTGAGCGGCCAGTGGCGGCGGCCGAGGTTCACGCCCGGATGGCCCGCGGGCACCAGCGCGCAGGTGATGCCGATATCCTCGACGCCGCCGAGGAGCTTGTCCGGATCGAAGAGGCGGAAGGCCAGGCCCAGCACCGTGCAGACCGGACCCAGGGTGATGTAGCGCTTGTCCCAGGTGACGCGCATGCCGATGACCTCGCGGCCCTGCCACTGGCCCTTGCAGATCACGGCGGTATCCGGGATCGAGGCCGCGTCCGAGCCGGCCCACGGGCTGGTCAGTGCGAAGGCGGGGATTTCCAAGCCCTTGGCGAGGCGCGGCAGGTAATGCTCCTTCTGCTCATCGCTGCCGTAGTGGAGGATCAGCTCGGCCGGGCCCAGCGAGTTCGGCACCATGACGGACACGGCGGCGGCCGAGCAGCGCGTCGACAGCTTCTGCACCACGCAGGAGTGCGCATAGGCCGAGAACTCGAGGCCGCCGAACTTCTTCGGGATGATCATGCCGAGGAAGCCCTTGTCCTTGACGTAGCGCCAGGCTTCCGGCGACAGGTCGAGGAAGGTCTGGGTGGTCTCCCACTCGTCCGCCAGGCGGCACAGCTCCTCGCACTCGTTGTCGACGAAGGACTGCTCCTCGGCCGTGAGCTTCGGCGCCGGATACGCGAGCAGCTTCGACCAGTCGGGCTTGCCGGAAAAGAGCTCGCCGTCCCACCAGACGGTGCCCGCTTCGAGGGCTTCCTTCTCCGTCTGCGACATGGGCGGCAGGATCTGCTTGTAGAGCGCGAACACCGGGCCGGTGACGACGGCGCGCCGCAGCGGCGGCACGAACAGCACCGCGGCGACGACGGCAACGAGGGCGAGAATCCACATCATGTCGTTTCTCCTTCTGGTCAGGCCGCCTTGCGGTGCGGCTTCTTGGACTGCTTGGCCGGCAGTTCCGGCAGGGGGGCGCGCAGGCCGCCGATGAGGAAGCTCA
>DASVZI010000044.1:0-11899 GCA_036391735.1 Rhodocyclaceae bacterium | reverse complement strand
TTCGAATTCGGCGATGGTCTTCCTGGCCAGCGTCGCCGCCGCAGCGCGGTCGCCGCTGTTGTAGGCCGGCTGGCCGCAGCAGGTCTGCTTCTCCGGGACGACGACTTCGCAGCCCGCGGCTTCCAGAAGTTTGATGGCGGCGAAACCGATGCGCGGCCGCATCAGATCGACGAGACAGGTGACGAACAGTGCGACGCGCATGCCTGAAACCACTCCGTTATGCCGGCGGTATGTCGGGTGCCGGGAGATTCTTTTCGCAATGTGGCATACTAGCATTCGCCGCAAGCCCCGAAGATACGCCGTGCCAACTGCCAAGCCGTCCGTCGTCGAAGCGAAGAGCCCGATCCAGGTGATCGAGCGCATGATGAAGCTGCTCGACGTCCTTTCCTACTATCACGATCCGGTCAGCCTCAAGCAGCTCGCGCTCGAGACCGGGCTGCATCCCTCCACGGCTCACCGCATCCTGGGCGCCATGGCGGTGAGCGGCTTCGTCGAACGCGCCGAGCCGGGCACCTACCGACTCGGCATCCGCCTCCTGGAGCTCGGCAATCTCGTGAAGTCGCGCATCAATATCCGCGACTCGGCGCTGCCGCTCATGCAGCGGCTGCACCAGCAGCTGGGCGAAAGCGTCAACCTCGGCGTCCGCCAGGGCGACGAGATCGTCTACGTCGAGCGTACCTCGAGCGGCCGTTCCTCGGTCCGCGTCGTCCATCTCGTCGGCGCCCGCGCGCCGCTCCACGTGACGGCGGTGGGCAAGCTTTATCTCGTCGAGGACGGGCTGGAGAAGGTGCGGGAATACGCCAAGCGAACCGGCCTTCCGCGCTATACCGCGACCTCGATCACCACCTTGCCGATGCTCGAGAAGGAACTCGACCGCGTGCGCCGTCATGGCGTCGCCTTCGACAACGAGGAAATCGAGCAGGGGCTGCGCTGCATCGCCGCGCCGGTGCGGGACGATACCGGCGAACTCGTTGCCGGCCTCTCCGTTTCAGCGCCCGCCGAACGGCACAATCCCGACTGGGCTGCGACGATTCGCGCGACGGCCGACCAGATCTCCGCCGCCATCGGCTACGTGAAGCCGGCGAAGTAGCCCCGGATTCTCGCTGCAGCGGCAGCGAGAATCATCGACCTTGTCGCCGGGACGCGTCGCGACGCGCGGGGTCGTCATTCCATGCAATCGGGAAGGTCATGGGCATACAATGCACTCGCGCCGCTGGCGCGGTGCTCCGTTTTGTGCCAATAGACCCACGACGACGATCTATGAGCCTCGTATCCGTACCCGCCGCCGACCTCGCCCTCGGCGTCCCCGTGCCATGGACGCTTTGCGATCAGGACGGCAACATCCTGGTGCCGGAAGGCGCCGTGCTCGAAACCCAGGAGCAACTGGATCGCCTGGTGGCCTCCGGGCCGTTGCGCGAACTCACCTGGAATTCCGCCGGCGAAGCCGCCGCATCATCGGCGACTCCGGCCATCGACGCCGAGACTGACGCGGCGCTGGCGGCCGATGCATCGAACAGCCAGTTCACCTTCCAGGACATGCGGCTGCGCGTCGGCGACCGTCTGCAACTCCAGCCGCCGCCGACGGTCAGCGTCGAGCGGTACATCGTCAAGCTGATCGGATGGGTCGACAACATCAGCGTGCTGGTGACGGCGCCGATGGGCGCGAACGGTCTGCGCATCCAGTTGCGCGAGAACGATACGATCGTGGCGCGCATCTTCGCCGGACAGAAGGCTTTCGGCTTCAGCGCCGACGTGATGCGGGTCTGCAAGATTCCCTTCGAGTACCTGCATCTGTCCTTCCCCGAAAAGGTCCAGGGGTCGGTGATCCGCAAGTCGCCGCGGGTGCGTACCCGCATCATCGCCTCGGTAGGCAATGTCGACGCCGTCGCAGGCGACCGCGCGTCGGGGCTCATCATGAACTTGAGTGCCGACGGCGCGCTGGTGCGGACACGGCAGTCCGTTGCGATGAAGGATCAGCGGCTGCAGCTGTCGTTTCGCGTCAGCCTGCACAAGGTTGACGCCTACTTGACGGTCGAGGCCGTCGTGCGCAACGCGTTCGTGGACGAGCCGAAGGACGGCGACAGCGGTATGATGTTCGCCTATGGCGTTCAGTTCAAGGACCTCGCGCCGAACGACAGCGTCATTCTGCAGAGTTTGATTTACCACCAGATGATCGAGCATCCTCATACGCTGACCTGAGCCCTCAGCCATGCTTAAGAAGATTCCCGTCTTCCGCCTGACCACCGGCATGTACATCCACGACCTCAATTGCGGCTGGATGGACCATCCGTTCATGGCGAACCGCTTCGCGATCGACGACGTGGAAACGCTGCGAAAGATCCAGGCGATGGGGGTCCTCGAAGTTTACATCGACACGAGCCGGGGCCTTGATGTCGCGGATGAGAGCACCGCGGCGGCGGCCGCCGACACGGAGCCGTCCGCCCCCCGAGCTGGCAAGCCGGCGCGGGAGGTCCCGCGCCGCACCGGCGGCACCCAGCCGGCCGAGTTGCTGCGCGTCAGGAAGCTCCACGGCGAAGCCACGCGGCTGGTTGCCGAAATGATGCAGGACGTGCGGCTGGGGCGGCAGATCGAGCTCGAAAAGTGCGAGCCGGTAGTCGAGGAAATCGTGGTCTCGATTTTCCGCAAGCCGGATCTGCTGCTGCCGCTGCTCCAGGTCAAGACGCGCGACGAATACACCTTCCAGCACTCGGTGGCGGCGGCCGCGCTTGCCGCTGCGTTCGGGCGTACGCTGAACGTGCCGCGCGACGTCATTCGGGAGGTCGCGATCGGCGGCTTGTTGCACGATGTCGGCAAGGCGATGCTGCCGGATTCTCTGCTGAAGAAGCCGGGCAAGCTGACGCACGAGGAATACGAGCTGGTGAAGGGACACGTCGATTTCGGCACGTCGGTGCTGAAGAATACGACCGGGCTCAGCGAGATCGCCTACCAGGCGGTCGCCGAGCATCACGAGCGCTTCGACGGAACCGGCTATCCCTGCGGCCTGAAGGGCGACGACATCAGCATCTACGGGCAGATGCTGGCGATCGTCGACGTCTATGACGCCATCACCTCGCTGCGTCCGTACCATAAGCCGATCCCGCCGACCGAAGCCCTTCGCAGCCTGTTCGAATGGAGCAAGTGCCAGTTCAACCCGACGCTGGTTCAGGCCTTCATCAAGGGAATCGGCATCTATCCCGCGGGCTCGCTGGTGCGCATGGAGAGCGGCCGGCTGGGCGTGGTGCGCGAGGTGGTGCCGGACCGGCTGCTGCAGCCGGTGGTGAAGGTCTTCTACGACGCCACCAAGCACAGCTACATGGCGCCCCGGATCGTGGAGCTGGCAGCGGGCGACGACAAGATCGTCGCCCACGAGTCGTTCGAGCACTGGAACATCGACCAGGCTGCCTGGCTCTGATCCCGGCAGTCCGGACCCGCGATGCTCAGCCGGCGGTCGGGCGTGGCAGCGCGGCGCTTTCGACCCAGCGCTTGATGCGATTGGCGTCGCCGATGCGCGTCATCTTGCCCCAGGAGTCGAGCAGCACGATGATGGTCGGCTTGCTGTTGATCCAGGTCTGCATCACCAGGCATTTGCCGGCCTCGTTGATGTAGCCGGTCTTCGACAGGCCGATCTCCCAGCTGGGACTCTTCACCAGGCTGTTGGTGTTGCGGAACATCTGCGGCCGCCCGGCCACCATCACCTGGCGCTCCGTTGCGGTGGTGAATTCGCGGATCAGCGGGTACTGGTAGGCGGCTGCCACCATGCGCGCCAGGTCGTGTGCGCTCGAGACATTGGAGGCGGTCAAGCCGGTGGGGTCGGCAAACTGGGTGTCGTTGAGACCCAGTGCGCGCGCCTTGGCGTTCATTGCGGCGACAAAGGCTTCGCGGCCCCCCGGGTAGTTGCGCGACAGTGCGGAGGCGGCGCGGTTCTCGGACGACATCAGCGCCAGATTCAGCATTTCCTCGCGCGTCAGCCGGGTCCCGACGCGCAGGCGCGAACGGGTGCCCTTGAGCTGGTCGACGTCTTCCTCGCTGACGGTCAGCACCTCGGCGAGGTTGGGCTTGGCGTCGAGGGCGACCATGGCGGTCATCAGCTTGCTGATCGAGGCGATCGGCACGACGGCGCCGCTGTTCTTCTCGTAAAGCGCCGCACCCGTGATCTGGTCCTGGACCAGTGCGGAGGAGGACTGGACCAGTAGGCCCTTGGCGTCTTCGAGCGATGCGCTGTGATGACGGTGATGGTGCACCTTTGCGGCCTTGTGCTTCTTGGCGGCAACCGGCTTCTTCTTGGTCGTGGCGGCGAAAGCCTGCGGGCTCGCGGAGCCCAGCGCAAGACTGAATGCGGCCAGGACGGCCACCCAGTTCCGATTCATAGTCCCTCTCCCGTGCGACTGGCGGCAGTTTACCATTCGTGGCCGCCTTTCGGTCTGTCAATTAACGGCAGAAGTCCCGAAAAATTAAGGGACTGGAGGGGAAATCTCAAGTAATTGTCAATGTGTCGTCAGGTTGAGAAAGTTCCTGACTTCATCGGCGCGCGCCAAGGTGTCGGCGTGGCCGAGCGCGATCAGCGCCCGGGTATAGGACGACTCGAACAGCAGGCAGCTGGCCAGCGCGGCACCATCTGCTTCCATTGCCCCCATGCCGCGCAGCAGGGCACGGACGGTCCAGGGCAGGTCTCCGGCATGTTCGGCGGCAAGCGACTCCAGGGGCTGCGAGGGGGCAAGCTGCAGCAGATCGATATGGCGCTGCCCAAGCCCGTGTTCGCGCCGGACCATTTCGGGAATCATGGCCAGGCTGCGGTTGGCACGCACCAGGCGCTCGATGTCGGCCGCCATGCTGTCCACGTAGAAGGCGGAAAGGGCCTGTCCGGCAACGCGTGCCACGCCGGGAGGCCGTTCGCCGTCGGGACGCTCGTCTCCGGTGGGAATCCGATCGGCGCCGATCACCAGGATGCGATCGGCACCCAGGCGGATTGCCGGCGAAAGCGGCGCCGACTGCCGCACCGCGCCGTCGCCGAACCATTCGCGATGCAGCCTGACTGCCGGAAACACCAGCGGAATGGCTGACGAAGCCAGCACATGGTCGACCGTCAACTTGACGTGGGCGCCGGAGCGGCGCGGCCTCTTCCAGGGCTCGAGATCGGCGCGGCCCTGGAAAAAAGTCACGCTTTGCCCGGACGCGTAGCCCGAGCAGGTCAGCGCCAGGGAATGCAGCGCGTGTGCGGCGATGGCCTCCTCGATGCGCCGGAAATCGATTGCAGACTCCAGCAGGCGTCGCAGCGGACGGTTGTCGAGAAGTCCGGGCGAACTGCCGCCGCGGCCGCTTCCCGCGAAGGCGAGCAGTCCGCGCAGCCCGGCGAGCGCCGCGCCGACGGGACCGGTGCAGTAGACATCCGCGGCATGGAGGCTCGACCACAGCGCCTCCAGTCTCTGCACGCCGGCCCCGAAGTCCACCGCCGAGGCGGCCAGCGCGGCGGCGTTGATTGCGCCGCCCGATGCTCCGCACACGATGGCGAAGGGCGTCGTCTCCGTATTCGGCAAAAGCTCGCGGACAGCCTTCAGCACGCCGGCCTGGTAGGCGGCGCCGGCGCCGCCGCTGCCGAGTACGATGGCCGTCCGATGCGGCATCTCAGGCACCCGCCTGCGCTTGGGCCACTTCCACCGACAGCAGTGCCGTGACATTGACCAGCCGCCGCACGGTGGAGGTGGGCGTCATGATGTGCACCGGCCGCGCAGCTCCGAGCAGCAACGGCCCAACTGTCAGTCCGTCGCCGGCCACCGTCTTCAGCAGATTGAACGAGATGTTGGCGGCGTCGAGCGTCGGCATGATGAGGAGGTTGGCTGCGCCGGAAAGGGTGGAGGGCGGGAACACCTGCTTGCGGATGTCCTCCGACAGGGCTGCGTCGCCGTGCATCTCGCCGTCGACTTCCAGCTGGGGCGCGAGGTCGCGCAGCAGCTCGAGCGCCCGCCGCATCTTGCATGCGGTGGGTGTGTCGTCGGTGCCGAAACTGGAATGCGACAGCAGGGCGACTTTCGGCACCAGGCCGAAGCGCTTCACCTCTTCGGCGGCCAGTAGCGTCATTTCGGCGATCTGCTCGGCCGTCGGGTCGTAGTTGACGTAGGTGTCGCTGATGAAGACGGTTCGCTCGGGCAGCAGCAGCATGTTCATGGCGTAGAAGTGCTGGACTCCGGGCCGGCGGCCGATGACGTTGTCGATGTATTTCAGGTGAACCCTGTGGCGCCCGTAGGTGCCGCAAATCATCGCTTCGGCATGATTATGCCGTATCAGCATGGCGCCGATGAGCGTGGTTCGCCGGCGCAGCTCGCGCTTGGCGTATTCCACGCTGATGCCATGGCGGCACATCAGGTCGTAATAGTCCTGCCAGAGTTCCTTGTAGCGCGGGTCGGAATCGGGGTTGACCAACTCGAAGTGCTGGCCCGCGCGGATGCGCAGCCCGTGGCGCTCGATCTCGCGGTTAACGACCTGGGGCCGGCCGATGAGGATGGGGCGCGCCAGGTTCTCGTCGACGACCGTCTGCACTGCCCGCAACACGCGTTCGTCCTCGCCTTCGGCGAAGACGATGCGCGCCGGCCGCTTCTGTGCCGCGGCGAAAACCGGCTTCATGGCGAAGCCCGAATGCCAGACGAACTCGGTGAGCTGCTGGCGGTAGGCTGCCATGTCGGGGATCGGCCGCGTCGCGACGCCCGAATCCATTGCGGCCTGCGCGACGGCCGGCGCGACCTTGAGGATCAGGCGCGGATCGAAAGGCTTCGGGATCAGGTACTCGGGCCCGAAGGCGAGCTCCTCGGTGCCGTAGGCCGCGGCCACCACCTCCGATTGCTCGGCGTGCGCGAGATCCGCGATGGCCCTGACGGCGGCAATCTTCATCGCCTCGTTGATGGTGGTGGCGCCGACGTCCAGTGCGCCGCGGAACATGAAGGGGAAGCACAGGACGTTGTTGACCTGGTTCGGATAGTCGGAGCGGCCGGTGCCGATGATTGCGTCGGGGCGCACCGCCTTGGCATCCTCGGGAAGGATCTCGGGATCGGGGTTCGCCATGGCGAGGATCAGCGGCGTGGCCGCCATCGTCTTGACCATTTCCGGCTTGAGCACGCCTTTGGTGGAGAGCCCGAGGAAGATATCGGCGCCGGGCATGGCGTCGGCGAGCGTGCGCGCGGTCGTATCCTGGGCGTAGCGCGCCTTCGAGGCGTCCAAACCCTCGCGCCCGCGGTGGATGACGCCCTTGCTGTCGCAAGCAGTCACGTTGCGGGGATTGAGGCCGACGCTGACCAGCAGGTCGAGGCAGGCGATCGCGGCGGCGCCGGCGCCGGAGCAGACCAGCTTGACGTCGGCGATGTTCTTGCCCGCGACGCGCAGCCCGTTGAGGACGGCGGCCGCGGTGATGATGGCAGTGCCGTGCTGGTCGTCGTGGAAGACCGGAATCTTCATGCGCTCGCGCAGCTTCGACTCGACGTAGAAGCATTCGGGCGCCTTGATGTCCTCGAGGTTGATGCCGCCGAAGGTGGGCTCGAGGGAGGCGATGATGTCGACCAGTTTGTCGGGGTCGAGCTCGTTGATTTCGATGTCGAAGACGTCGATGCCGGCGAACTTCTTGAACAGCACGCCTTTGCCTTCCATCACCGGCTTGCCGGCGAGCGGCCCGATGTTCCCCAGGCCCAGTACCGCCGTGCCGTTGGTCACCACCGCGACCAGGTTGCCGCGAGAGGTGTACATTGAAGCGGTCGAGGGATCGCGGACGATTTCGTCGCAGGCTGCAGCCACGCCCGGCGAGTAGGCCAGGGAGAGATCGGACTGGTTGGTGAGGGCCTTCGTGGGGGTGACGGCGATCTTGCCTGGTCTGGGCAGACGGTGGTACTCGAGAGCGGCGGAACGGGTTCTGTCGTCCATGGTCAGTGCTTCCGTGATGTCCCGCGTGGCGGGGCGGACAGGGGCATTATAATTTTTCCTTGTGGCGGTAGAGTAACTGTTGATGCGGTTGCTCTGGGGAGGCTCTCCCATGAACGGGACGATGGCTGCACCGGGCTACGTGAGAAATGCGCGGCTCAAGACCTGGGTCGCCGATGTCGCGGCGCTGACCAAGCCCGCCCGCGTGGTGTGGGCCGACGGCTCCCAGGCCGAATATGACGGCTTGTGCGAGGAGATGGTCGCCTCGGGTACGCTGATCCGGCTGAACCCGGCCAAGCGGCCGAATTCCTATCTGGCGCGCAGCGATCCGGCCGACGTTGCGCGAGTCGAGGACCGCACCTTCATCTGCTGCGAGCAGGAGGAGAATGCAGGGCCGACCAACAATTGGGAAGCCCCGGCGCAGATGCGCACGCGGCTGATCGGCTTGTTCGAGGGGTGCATGCGCGGCCGCACGATGTTCGTCGTGCCGTTCTCCATGGGGCCGCTCGGCTCGCCGATCGCGCATATCGGCGTGGAGATCACCGACAGCCCGTACGTGGTGGCGAGCATGCGCATCATGACGCGCATGGGCCGTGCGGTCGCCGAGCAATTGGGGCAGGACGGCGCTTTCGTCCCCTGCCTCCATAGCGTCGGCGCGCCCCTCTCGCCGGGGCAGCCGGACGTCCGCTGGCCATGCAACCCTGCCGTCAAATACATCGTCCATTTCCCGGAGACGCGGGAGGTCTGGTCGTACGGTTCGGGCTACGGCGGCAATGCGTTGCTCGGCAAGAAGTGCTTCGCGCTGCGCATCGCTTCGACCATGGCGCATGCCGAAGGCTGGCTCGCCGAGCACATGCTCATCCTCGGCATCGAAGCGCCGAGCGGCGAGAAGACCTACGTGGCAGCGGCCTTCCCGTCCGCGTGCGGCAAGACGAACTTCGCCATGCTGATCCCGCCCGAGGCTTTCCGCGGATGGAGGGTGACGACGGTGGGCGACGACATCGCGTGGATCAAGCCGCACCGCGATGGCCGTTTCCATGCCATCAATCCGGAAGCGGGATTCTTCGGCGTGGCCCCCGGCACTTCGGAGAAGACCAACCGAAACGCTTTGGCGACGCTGCGGCAGAACGTCATCTTCACCAACGTCGCGCTGACCGACGACGGCGATGTCTGGTGGGAAGGCCTGACGGACGAGCCGCCGCCCCATCTGCTCGATTGGCAGGGCCGCGACTGGACGCCGGCAGACGGCAAGGCGGGGCGCAAGGCAGCGCATCCCAATGCGCGCTTCACCGCCCCGGCCAGCCAGTGCCCTTCCATAGATCCGGCCTGGGAGGACCCGGCGGGAGTGCCTATCGCCGCCTTCATCTTCGGCGGTCGCCGTGCCACCACGGTGCCGCTCGTCTACGAGGCTTTCAATTGGAACTTCGGCGTTTACATGGCGGCGACCCTTGGATCGGAGACGACGGCGGCGGCCGCGGGCGCGCAAGGCATTGTGCGTCGCGATCCCTTTGCCATGCGCCCCTTCTGCGGTTACCACATGGGCGACTACTTCAACCATTGGCTGCGCATGGGGCACGCGGTCGAGCGCACGCCGAAGATCTTCTGCGTGAACTGGTTCCGCGCGAATGAGAAGGGCGAGTTCATTTGGCCCGGCTTCGGCGACAACATGCGCGTCCTGAAGTGGATCGTCGATCGCGTTCGCAATCGCGCAGATGCCCGGGAGACGGCGCTCGGCTGGATGCCTCGCTACGAGGATATCGATTGGACCGGACTCGCGGTCGGGAAGGGCGAGTTCGAGGCGCTCACGCGCGTCGATTCCGACGCATGGCGGCAGGAACTGGAATTGCACCGCGAATGGTTCGACAAACTCGGCCGGAAGCTGCCGCCTCAGTTGGCACTCAAGCGCGAGTTGTTCGAGCGGATGCTGGCGGACTGACGGCGTTCGGAGAGGGTCGATGCCAGCCGTCCCGCCGGCACCGCCCATGTGGCCCCGCCTCAGTCCTTGGCGGGCTTCGGCGTCTCCGCCTTCTTGGCGGACAGGCATTCCTTCATGAATGCCTTGCGCTGTTCGCCCTTGAGGCCCTTTTCCCTTGCCTCGGCGTTGCAGGCCTTCATTCTCTCCTGCTGGGGCGTCGCCGATGCGGCGGTGGCCAGGCCGAGGATAAACATCGCGGCGATGATTGCAGGTACGAATCGTTTCATGAATACCTCCTTCGAAAGGATGGGTTGATGTCGGCACGCCGGCCCCGGCAATGCCGTTGGCATGTTAACGCAGTTCCGGCCGCGCGTCCCGCGTCGTAGCCGGGCAGCACGGCGCTAGAATCGCAGCGCATGAAGACCGCCGCCCGCATGGCCGACATCGGCCCCTTCCATGTCATGGAACTTATGGCGCGCGCCCAGGCGCTTGAAGCCCAGGGCCGCGATATCGTTCACATGGAGGTGGGGGAGCCCGACTTCCCGACGCCTGCGCCCATCGTCGCGGCGGCCCAGCGCTTCATCGCCGGCGGCCGCGTCGCGTACACCCATGCGCTTGGGCTGCCCGAACTGCGCGAGGCGATTGCGGGCTTCTATCGGGACCGTTACGGCCTGGTGATCGATGCGGCACGCGTTGTCGTGACTTCCGGCGCCTCGGGCGCCCTGCTGCTCGCGCTCGGGGCATTGATCGATCCGGGCGACGAGGTGCTGCTCGCCGATCCCGGCTATCCCTGCAATCGCCACATCGTTCGCATGTGCGAAGGCCGGGCGCGTGCCATTCCGGTCGATGCCGCGAGCGGCTACCAGCCGACGTCGGCGCAGGTGGCAGCCGAATGGACCGCCAGGACCCGGGCATTGCTGGTTGCCTCGCCGTCGAATCCGACCGGAACATTGCTTGATTTGCCGCGCCTCGCCTCATTGCGAAACGTCGTGCGGCAGCACGGCGGCGTCATGATCGTCGACGAGATCTATCATGGCCTGACCTACGGCTTGAAGGCTCCGAGTGCGCTGTCGCTGGGCGACGACTGCGTCGTCATCAACAGCTTCTCCAAGTACTTCGGCATGACGGGATGGCGACTTGGCTGGATGGTCCTGCCACCGGAGCTGGTGCGCGACGTGGAGAAGCTGGCGCAGAATCTCTACATATCACCGTCGACGCCGGCGCAGCATGCCGCGCTGGCCGCATTCGAGCCGCAGACGATCGCGCTGCTAGAGACGCGCCGGTCCGAATTCGAGGCCCGGCGCAACCTGCTCCTGCCGGGCTTGCGCGCCCAGGGCTTCGAGGTGGCGGTCGAACCGGAGGGGGCGTTCTACATCTATGCGGGGATCGGCCGGATGGGCGACGACAGCTTCCGCCTGGCGCTCGATCTGCTCGACCATGCCGGCGTTGCGGCAACCCCCGGGCGCGACTTCGGCACGAATGCGCCGGAGCGGCACATGCGCTTCGCCTATACGGTCGGCCGCGAGCGGCTGGCCGAAGGCCTTGCCAGGATGAAGGCGTTCTTCGGCGGCTGAGCAAATAGAAAAGGCATGGTGAGGAACCGCTGAGCGGTGTCACCATGCCTGGGAAGCGGACCCGCGGGCAACGGCTTCTTGCCCGCCCGAGTCACGCAGCGGCCGTTCAGGACGGACGCGAGCCGGTCGGAAACGGCCAGGCAGCAGCCGGGTTCAAGGACGACTTGAGACCAGGCGCAGCGGCAGTCGACGGGGCGGCAGCGGCAGCAGCCGGGGCAGCCGGCTTCTTCGCAGCAGCCTTCTTGGCGGCGGGCTTCTTCGCAGGAGCAGCCTTCTTGGCGGCCGGCTTCTTCGCAGGAGCAGCCTTCTTGGCGGCCGGCTTCTTGGCGGCAGCCTTCTTCGCGGCGGGCTTCTTCGCAGCGACCTTCTTGGCGGCCGGCTTCTTGGCGGCAACCTTCTTCGCAGCGGGCTTCTTCGCAGCGACCTTCTTGGCGGCCGGCTTCTTGGCGGCAACCTTCTTCGCAGCGGGCTTCTTCGCAGCGACCTTCTTGGAGGCCGGCTTCTTGGCGGC
>DASVZI010000043.1:0-13967 GCA_036391735.1 Rhodocyclaceae bacterium | reverse complement strand
CAGTAGCCGCGCCCTCATTTTGCAGGAGCCATGCCGACGGCTGCGACCGTGCGGATGTGTTCCGCGCCACCGCGGAATTCGAGCAGGCTGGACTGCGCCTCATGCGCGATCAGGTACTCCTGCATGTCGGGCGATGCCTGGCGAACAGGCGATGCCGCGATCGTCTCGCTCACAGGTACGGCGGCAGCCTGACTCGTCGCTGCAGGCACTTGTTGCGCCACGATTTCCGGTTGAGGCGCGTGTCCGCTGCCGAGGGCCAGCCAGCCGACCACGGCGACGCCAGCCAGGCTCGCGGCAAGCGCCATCGCCTGGCGCCGCCATGCCACGCGCGACGCCGGGGCGGGACGCGGCGCCAGCACCGTGGGTTCGGCCTCCAAAGCCTGCATGACGCGGCCGGCCAACTCGCGGTCGAGGCGCCCCTCGCCTTTCAGCGCATCGCCGATCACCTGGTAGTCCAGCCAGCGTCGGCGCAATTCCTCGTCCTCTCGCAAGGCCGCCCACAGAACCTGCGCCTCGTGCTCGGCGACCTCGCCGTCCATGAGTGCAGAAAGCTTCGTCTTCATGGTCTCACCACCTGGTCACACCCTTCTACCACCGGCGATCCGGTCCGGTGTCCAGCAACGGGCGCAGTTTATCCGCAATCGCATCGCGCGCGCGAAAGATGCGCGAGCGCACGGTACCGATCGGACAATCCATCACCTGTGCGATCTCCTCGTACGACAGCCCTTCGATTTCACGCAAGGTGATCGCCGTGCGAAGATCGTCGGGCAACTTCTCCATCGCGGCGTTGACCGTGTCGGCGATTTGCTTGGACATCAGCAGATGCTCCGGCGTATCGGCGTCGCGCAGCAGGTCGCCTTCGGCGTAGGACTCAGCCTCCTCGCTGTCGACCTCGGTGGAAGTCGGCGCTCGGCGGCCGTTGGCGACCAGCCAGTTCTTCGCGGTGTTGACGCCGATGCGATAGAGCCAGGTGTAGAAGGCGCTTTCGCCGCGGAAATTCGGCAAGGCCCGATAAGCCTTGATGAACGTTTCCTGGGCAACATCCTCCACCTCCGCAGCATCGCGAATCAGGCGCGACAAGAGCCGGACCAGCTTGCGCTGGTACTTGGCCACCAGCAGCCCGTAGGCTTGCTTGTCGCCGGCTTGCACGCGCTCCACTAGCGCCTGATCTGCTTCACGGTCTCCCATGTGCCCTATTCTCTGCCTGCGCTCATCTGCTGTTAAGCAGTATACCTGAACAGGGAACTCGGGAATTCCGCACCGACAGCGTCTTTCCGCTGCACAAAAGACCGGAGGTATTCGAAATAGTTCCACGCGCGCAAGGGGCAATAGAAGACCATCCCCGTGCTATATTCGCCCGCCTATGGCGGCTCCCGACTACTTTCGGCATTACGATGTCCTGGTCATCGGGAGCGGGCTTGCGGGCCAGTCGCTCGCACTGCGCCTCGCAGAATCTCGAAGGGTTGCCCTGGTCACCAAGCGCTCCCTCGAAGAGACCGCTACCGCTTGGGCGCAGGGCGGCATTGCCGCCGTGCTGGACGCCGCGGATTCGGTCGATGCCCACATCCAGGATACCTTCACGGCCGGGGCGGGACTGTGCGACGCCGAGGCCACGCGTTTCGTCGTCGAGCACGGACATGGCGCGATCGATTGGCTGATTGCGCAGGGGGTGCCATTCACGCGCGACGCCTCGCCTTTCGGGTATCACCTGACGCGCGAAGGCGGCCATAGCCATCGACGCATCATCCACGCAGACGATGCCACCGGCGCGGCCGTGCAGGAAACCCTCACCCAAAAGGTGCGAAATCATCCGAATATCACGGTACTCGAGAACCACATCGGGATCGACCTCATCACCGGGGCGAAGCTCGGTCTGAAATCGCAGCGTTGCTGGGGCGCCTACCTGCTCAACAAGGAGGACGACCGCGTCCTCACCGTCGGCGCCCAGCATACCGTGCTCGCCACCGGCGGCGCCGGCAAGGTCTACCTCTACACCACCAATCCCGATACGGCGACCGGCGACGGCATCGCGATGGCCTGGCGTGCGGGCTGCCGCGTCGCCAACATGGAATTCATCCAGTTCCATCCGACCTGCCTCTACCACCCGCACGAGAAATCCTTCCTCATCACCGAGGCGATGCGCGGAGAAGGCGGCATCCTGCGGCTGCCCGACGGCACGCGCTTCATGCCGAACCACGATCCCCGCGCCGAACTCGCGCCGCGCGACATCGTCGCCCGCGCCATCGACTTCGAGATGAAGAAGCACGGCATCGATTGCGTGTTTCTCGACGTGACCCACAAGTCGCCGGTCTTCATCGCGCACCATTTCCCGAACATCTACGCGCGCTGCCAGAAGCTCGGCATCGACATCGCGCGCCAGCCGATCCCGGTGGTTCCAGCCGCCCACTACACCTGCGGCGGGGTGCTGGTCGATCTCGCGGCGCGCACCGATCTTCCCGGACTCTACGCGATCGGCGAGACAGCTTGCACCGGGCTGCATGGTGCCAATCGGCTGGCCAGCAACTCCCTGCTGGAATGCGTCGTGTTCGCCGAGGCGGCGGCGCGCGACATCCTGGCGGAGCGACCGGCCAAGGAACCCAAGCTGCCGCAATGGGATGCCAGCCGCGTGGCCGACGCCGACGAGGAGATCGTCATCTCCCACAACTGGGACGAACTGCGCCGCTTCATGTGGGACTATGTCGGCATCGTCCGCACCAGCAAGCGGCTGGAGCGTGCAATCCATCGCATCAAGCTGCTGGAGCGCGAGATCGACGAGTACTACGCGAACTTCCGCGTCACCAACGACCTCATCGAATTGCGCAACCTCGTCCTAACCGCGCACCTGATCGTGCGCAGCGCCCAGATGCGCAAGGAAAGCCGCGGGCTGCATTTCAGCCGTGACTATCCCGAGATGCTGGCAACGCCCAGGTCGACCGTGCTCAGGCCGACTGCACGCTAGCCTTCCACCGCAGCCACAAGCGCAGTTGCCGATGTCCGCCGGCCGACATTCCATCGGGCGGCAGGGCCAGGGAAATCGTGCGGCTGCCGAAGCGCAGCAGCAGGACGACCAGCCACGGGAAGACCGTCGTCTGCGGCAGTACGACTGCGGTGCCGGATGAGCCGTCGCGCAGCATGGCCACTAGGCCGCCGTCGATGCCCAGCGTCAGCGTCCGCACGGGGAGACGAAAGACCCGAGTCCAGAGAAAGAATCCCAGCGATGCCGCCAGCAGCGTTGCGCCGGCCGATGAAAGGCCGGCAGGGAGGTCGGCGCCGGCAACGCCGGCTAAGGCAGCTCCATGTGCGAGGATCAATGCGGCGGCCAGCGTCCGCGACGGCGCAAGCGCAAGGGTGACGGGCAGCCGCACTGCCCGGTCCGTCAGACTCGGCGGAACGCCAGGGTCCCGTTGGTGCCGCCGAAGCCGAAGTTGTTCTTCATGGCGACGTCGATCTTCATCTGCCGCGCGGTGTTGGCGCAGTAGTCGAGATCGCACTCCGGGTCCTGGTTGAACAGGTTGATGGTGGGCGGTGCCAGCTGATGATGAACGGCCAGCACCGTGAGCACCGATTCAAGCCCGCCGGCGCCCCCCAGCAGGTGCCCGGTCATCGACTTGGTGGAACTCACGACCAGTTTGCGCGCGGCATCACCGAAGGCCAGCTTGATGGCCTCGGTCTCGTTCTTGTCGCCCAGCGGCGTGGAGGTGCCGTGAGCGTTGACGTATTGCACTTCCGCCGCATTGATGCCCGCATCCTTCAGCGCATTGACCATGCTGCGCCGCGGACCGTCGGTATCGGGCGCGGTCATGTGGTAGGCGTCCCCGCTCATGCCGAAGCCGGCCAGCTCGGCGTAGATCTTGGCGCCGCGCTTCTTGGCGTGCTCGTACTCCTCCAGCACCATGACCCCCGAGCCTTCGCCCAGCACGAAGCCGTCGCGATCCTTGTCCCAAGGGCGGCTCGCGGTCGCGGGATCGTCATTGCGCGTCGATAGCGCCTGGGCCGACGAGAAGCCGCCGATCGCCAGCGGCGTCACCGTCGACTCCGCCCCGCCGCACACCATCACGTCGGCATCGCCGTACTGGATCATGCGCAGGCTGGTGCCGATGGCGTGGAGGCCAGTGGTGCAAGCCGTGACGACGGCGATGTTCGGGCCCTTGAGCCCGAGCATGATCGACAGGTTGCCCGAGATCATATTGATGATCGTGCCGGGGATGAAGAACGGGGAAATCTTGCGCGGTCCGCCGCCGAGGAAATCGTTGTGCGTATCCTCGATCATCGGCAGGCCGCCGATGCCGGAGCCGATGTTCACGCCGATGCGCTCGGCGTTTTCCGGCGTGACGGCAAGGCCGGAATCGCGGAACGCCTGGATGCCGGCAGCCATGCCGTAATGGATGAAGGTATCCATGCGGCGGGCCTCCTTCGGCGACAGGTAGGCGGCGACGTCAAAGCCCTTGACCTCGCCGGCCACCTGCGACTTGAAGGCGCTGGCGTCGAACTTCGTGATGGTCGTGATGCCGCTCTTGCCGGCGACGATATTGGCCCAGGAATCGGACACGTTATTGCCGACCGGCGAGACGATGCCCAAACCGGTCACGACGACTCTACGACGCGACAAGATGATCTCCAGCGATGAACGGGGAAAATGCGGCGACGAATGCGCCGGTTGCTTAACTTACTTCTTGAGGTTCTTGTTGATGTAGTCGACGGCCTGCTGAACCGTGGTGATCTTCTCGGCTTCCTCGTCCGGAATCTCGCACTCGAACTCTTCCTCGAGCGCCATCACCAGTTCCACCGTATCGAGCGAGTCGGCGCCCAGATCGTCCACGAACGAGGACTCGGTCTTGATGTCGGCCTCGTTGACGCCCAGTTGCTCGGCGACGATCTTCTTGACGCGTTGTTCGATGTTCTCCATTTATTGCTCCTTCCCTGATGAACGGGTGTGATGGTTAAACCCGCGTAGTTTACCAAAACGGCTTGGCCCGAGGTGGGTCAGGCCATGTACATGCCGCCGTTGACGTGCAGCGTGGTTCCGGTGATGTACCCCGCCTTCGGCCCGGCAAGAAACGCCACCGCAGCGGCGATGTCGTCCGGCTTGCCGAAGCGATTCAAGGGTACCTTCTGCAGAATCGCGTCGCGCTGCGCTTCCGGCAGCGCGCGCGTCATGTCCGTATCGATCAACCCAGGCGCGATGCAGTTGACCGTGATGTTGCGACTGCCCAGCTCCTGCGCCAGCGCGCGCGTCATGCCGGCCACGCCCGCCTTCGCTGCGCAGTAATTGGCCTGCCCCGGATTGCCGGCCGCACCAACGACCGAGGTGATGTTGATAATGCGGCCGCTGCGTGCCTTCATCATGCCGCGCATCACGAGCTTGGAGAGCCGGAAGACGGCCTTGAGGTTGGTGTCGATCACTGCGTCCCACTCGTCGTCCTTCATCCGCATCGACAGGTTGTCGCGCGTAATGCCGGCGTTGTTGACCAGGATCGCAACCGCACCGAACTTCTTCTCGGTCTCGCCGATCAGCGCCTCGCAGCCTGCAGCATCGGTAACGTCGAGAACGGTGCCCCATCCCTTGATGCCGGCGGCGTCGAGCGCCTGCTGGATCTCGGTGGCGCCGGCGTCCGAAGTGGCTGTGCCGACGACGATCGCGCCCTCGGCGCCGAGCGCCGCGGCGATTGCCTTGCCGATGCCCCGCGTTGCGCCCGTGACCAGCGCGACCTGCCCCTGCAATGAACTCATGCTGCCCCCTTTACGAGCGCCAGCGCGGCATCGATGCCGGCGAGATCCGCCATGGCGGCCCCCACCAACCCGTCCGCGCAGCGCCTGACCAGTCCGGCGAGCACCTTGCCGGGTCCGCATTCGAAGACGTGCGTGACCCCGGCCGCCTGCATGGCCCGCATGGTTTCCACCCAGCGCACCGGAGCCGCGGCCTGGCGGCCGAGGGCATCCCGAATCGCCGCCGGATCGACGGGCGTCGCGACATCCACGTTGTTGACCAGGGCGATGCCCGGCACCGCGAGGTCGAGTTGGCTCAGGCGCAGCTTCAATTTATCCGCGGCCGGCTGCATCAGCGCGCAATGGAAAGGCGCGGACACCGGCAGCATCACGGCGCGCTTCGCTCCCTTGCCCTTGCAGACCTCGGCCGCACGCTCCACCGCCGCCTTGTGGCCGGCGATCACCGTCTGTTCGGGGGCGTTGAAGTTCACCGCCTGAACGACTTCGCCGCGCGCCGCCTCCTCGCACGCAGCGCCCACGCCGGCCGCGTCCAAACCCAGGATCGCCGCCATGGCGCCCTCGCCCGCCGGAACCGCCTCCTGCATCGCCTTGGCGCGCAGTTCGACCAGCGGCACGGCGTCCGCCAGGGGAAGCACGCCGGCCGCGACAAGCGCGGAGTATTCGCCGAGGCTGTGGCCGGCGACCATCGCCGGTACGGGGCCGCCCTTCTCCAGCCACAGCCGGTAGACCGCGATGCCCGCAGTCAGCATCAAGGGCTGGGTGTTCACGGTCTGGTTCAGCGCCTCGGCGGGGCCTTCGGTGACGAGTTGCCAGAGATCGCGACCGAGCGCCCGCGACGCTTCGTCGAAGGTCGAACGCACTACCGGGCTGTCGCCGTACGCGGCCATCATGCCGAGCGATTGGGAGCCCTGCCCCGGAAAGACGAGTGCAAACTTCATCTTTTCAATCCTTAAAGTCTGAGGAGCACGGCGCCCCAGGTGAATCCGCCGCCGACGCCTTCCAGCAGCACGCTGTCGCCCCGCTTGACGCTGCCGCTTCGCACCGCGTGGTCGAGGGCGAGAGGAATCGAGGCCGCAGAGGTGTTGCCGTGGCGGTCGACGGTAACGACGCATTTCTCCGTGGGCACGTGGAGTTTCTTGGCCGTCGCAGTGAGGATGCGCACGTTTGCCTGATGAGGAATCAGCCAGTCGAGGTCGGCGACGGGAAGCTGCGCCGCCGCCATCACCTCATTGGCCACGTCGGCCAGCACCTTGACGGCGAACTTGAAGACCGCCTGGCCATCCATGCGCAGGAACGGATCGCCCGTCACGCGGCCGCGGTCGATCTGACCTGGCACGTTGAGCATGCCGTTATGGCTGCCGTCGGCATGCAGTGCGGTAGCCAGAAGCCCCGCCTCGTCACTGGCCTCCAGCACCACGGCGCCGGCACCGTCGCCGAACAGCACGCAGGTGCCGCGATCCTTCCAGTCGAGGATGCGCGAGAAGATTTCGCTGCCGACCACCAGCGCGCAGCGATGCGAGCCGGAGCGAATGAACTTGTCGGCAACGGTCAGCGCATAGACGAAGCCGCTGCAGACCGCCTGCAAGTCGAAGGCAGCCGCGCCGTTGGCGATGCCGAGCTTGTGCTGGAGCAGTGCGGCCGTGCTGGGAAAGATGAAGTCCGGCGTCGAGGTCGCCACGATGACGAGATCGACATCCGACGGCGCGCGTCCGGCCGCTTCCAGGGCCTGGCGGCAAGCTGCGGCCGCGAGGTCGCTGGCGGTCGTTCCGACGGGGGCCAGATGGCGCGTCCGAATGCCGGTGCGTTCGACGATCCAGTCGTCGGAGGATTCAAGCCCATGCGCCGCGATCACCTCGGCGTTGCTGACGGGGGTACCCGGCAGGCAACTGCCGGTTCCGATGATGCGGGAGAACATGTTGTCTTTCTTCATGCGGCGGCTGGCATGGCCTGCGCCATGCGCGATGCGATCTTTTCCGGCAAGCGCTGGCGTGCCGCCTCGGCCGCGCGTTCCAGCGCGGCGAAGAAGGCCAGGGCGTCAGCCGAGCCGTGACTTTTGAAAACGATGCCGTTGAGGCCCAGCAGGCTGGCCCCGTTGTAGCGGCGATGATCGAAGCGATGCTTGAAGGACCTTAGCGCAGGCAGCGCCATGAGCGCGCCCAGCTTGGTGAAGATGTTGCGGGAGAACTCTTCCTTGAGGCTGTCGGCGATCATCTTCGCCAGCCCCTCGGAGGCCTTCAGCACGATGTTGCCGACGAATCCGTCGCACACCACGACGTCGGTCGTGCCCTTGAAGATGTCGTTCCCCTCGACGTTGCCGTAGAAGTTGAGTCCGCTGTCCCGCAGCAGTTCGCCGGCGCGCTTCACCACTTCATTGCCCTTGATCTCCTCCTCGCCGATGTTGAGCAGTCCGACGCTCGGACGCTCCTTGTGCTCGAGCGCAGACACCAGCATGGATCCCATCACGCCGAACTGGAGGAGGTGCTCGGGCAGGCAGTCGACGTTGGCGCCAAGGTCCAGCACATAGACGTAGCCGTTGACCGTCGGCATCTTGGTGGCGATCGCCGGACGATCGATCCCCGGCAGGGTCTTGAGTACGAAGCGCGACACAGCCATCAGGGCGCCGGTATTGCCGGCGGAGATCGCCGCGTGCGCCTCGCCGTCCTTGACCAGGTTGATCGCCACGCGCATCGACGAGTCCTTCTTCGTACGCAGGGCCGTGGCAACCGGGTCGTCCATGGCGACGACTTCGGAGGCGTGCTGCAGGCGCAAGCGGTCGCCGAATTCCCGCACGGACTCGGCCAACTGCGGGCGCAAGTCGTCCTCGCGGCCCACCAGAATGGCGGCGCAATCCTTGTCGTGCCGAAGGAATTCGAAGACTGCCGGGAGGGTGACCGCAGGTCCGTGGTCACCGCCCATGCAATCGACTGCGATGGTAACTGCCATCGTGAAAACGGCCGGTTGCGCCTACCGCAGCCGGCCGCCTGCGCGAGAGAAAATCACTCGCCCTTGGTCTTCAACACCTTCTTGCCGCGATAGACGCCAGAAGGAGAGATGTGGTGACGCAGATGCACTTCGCCGGTGGTCGATTCGACGGCCAGGGGCGGGTTGGTGAGGAAGTCGTGCGCGCGATGCATGCCGCGCTTGGACGGCGACTTCTTATTCTGCTGAACAGCCATTTTGCAACTCCTTTCAATGATCCTTCAACTTGGCCAGCACCGCGAACGGCGAGGGCCGGGCCTGCGTCTCGGTCTTCGCCGGCAACACGCAGTTGTCGTGTCGCGGCGCCGCCGGCAACGCCAACAAGACCTCGTCCTCCACCAGCGGCACAACCGCCAGTTCGCGAGTCGCCTCGAGGGCATCGGTCTCGTCGTCTTCCAACTCTTCGTCGGGCCACGGATCCCCAGGCGGCACCAGCAGCAGCCTGCTCCGGATCGCTACCGGGAAGGGCAGCGGCCCGAGACAGCGCTGGCAACGCAGGGTCAGGCTGCCGGCAATGCGCAATTCGAGAAAGCTTTTGCCCTCCTCGTCCCGCATACCGCACAACTCGAACGCCAGCGCCCCCTCCTGGTCGGCAAGCTGGTCAGCCAGCCGCCCCAGTCGCGTGATCGCGACGCTGCCGGAAAGGCTGCCGGCGCGCTTTGCGAAATCCAGGCCGTCAATGACGGTTTCCGGGTTCGCGGCCGCAGCCGGCTGGTTTTCATGGCACGACATAAACGGCGGATGCTATCATGCCGCCCCTACCCAAGTCAAAGAAATTGCAAGGGAAATCCCCCAATGTCCCGGCTGATCCTGGCTTCGACTTCCCCTTATAGGCGGGAATTGCTGGCCCGCCTGCAAATCCCCTTCGAGACCGTCGCCCCTGAAGTCGACGAGGCGCCGCTGCCCGGCGAAGGCCCCGTCGCCACTGCCGAGCGCCTGGCCGAAGCCAAGGCGCGCGCCGTGGCCGCCCGCTACCCGGACGGCCTCATCATTGGCAGCGACCAGGTCGCCCATATGGGCGAGACCAGATTCGGCAAGCCGGGCAGCCGCGAGAATGCGCTCAAGCAGTTGCGAACCATGAGCGGCCACAGCGTCGTCTTCCACACGGGGCTGTGCCTGCTCAACGCCGCCACCGGACGCGTGCATTTGCGCGGCATCCCGACCGAGGTGCGTTTCCGCGAACTTTCCGACGCCGAGATCCTGCGCTACCTCGACAAGGAAGACTCGCTCAACTGCGCGGGCAGCGCGCGTTCGGAAGGTCTCGGCATCGCCCTGCTCGAATACATGCGCGGAGACGACCCCAACGCCCTGGTGGGCCTCCCGCTGATCGCCCTGTCCGACATGCTGCGGGCGGAAGGCATCGCCCTGCCTTGAGCACGGGCATCCTCCATCTGTTGCCGAGCACCCTCGGCGACGCCGCATGGGAAGCCTACCTGCCAGCTGCAACGCGGGAGACCGCGTGCCGCCTGCGGCATTTCGTTGTCGAGAACGCCAAGACCGCGCGGGCCGAACTCAAGAACATCGGGCACCCGATACCGCTGCGCGAGCTCGCCATCGGACAACTGCCGGAACGGCCGGCTCCAGCCGACATCGAAAGCCTCCTAGAGCCCCTCCTCGCGGGGAACGATGTGGGACTCATGTCGGAAGCCGGCTGCCCCGGGGTAGCCGACCCCGGCGCCCTACTGGTCCGCCGCGCCCACCAGGCCGGCATCACGGTCAAGCCTTGGGTTGGTCCCTCGTCGCTGCTGCTGGCGCTGATGGCGTCCGGGCTCGACGGCCAGCGCTTCGCGTTTCACGGCTACTTGCCGCAGCGCGAGCCTGAGCGCTCGCGGAAGATTGCCGAACTCGAACGCGAATCAGGCCGCCAGCACCAGACCCAGCTGTTCATCGAGACGCCGTACCGCAATGCCGCCCTGCTGCAGGCGTTGCTCGCCGCCCTGCGCCCCACCACGCTGCTGTGCGTTGCCGCCGACCTGACGCTGACGAGCGAAATGATCGTAACGCGCACGGTGGCCGACTGGCGAAGATCGACCGCCCCGCACATCGACAAGCGGCCGACGGTCTTCCTCTTCCTCAGCGCAGGCTGAAGTTCGACAGCAGGCCGACGGCGCCCTCCGCCATGCTGGCGCCGAACTGCTTGGCGAACCGCTCCGCCAGGTTTGCCTTCACCGTGTAGTCACGGATGTCCTCGGCTTTGATGACGTCACGGGCTACCGATTCGACGCTGCCGAAACCATCCGCGAGCCCCATTTCCACACTCTTGGCGCCGGTCCACATGAGCCCGGAAAACATTTCCGGGGTCTCCTTGAGCCGCTTGCCGCGCCCCTTGCGCACGACTTCGATGAACTGCTGGTGGATTTCGTCGAGCATCGTCTGAGCGTGCGTCTTCTGCTCGGCGTTCTGCGGAGAGAACGGATCGAGGAATCCCTTGTTGGTGCCAGCGGTCAGCAGCCGCCGCTCGACGCCGAGCTTGTCCATGGTGCCGACGAAGCCGAAGCCGTCCATCAGCACGCCGATGGAGCCGACGATGCTCGCCTTGTCGACGTAGATCCTGTCGGCCGCCACCGCGACGTAGTAGCCGCCGGACGCGCAGACATCCTCGACCACCACGTACAGCGGAATGTTCGGGTACTTGGCGCGCAACCGGTACATTTCGTCGTTGATGATGCCGGCCTGCACGGGACTGCCGCCCGGACTGTTGATCAGCAGGATCACCCCCTTGGTGCCCCGATCCTCGAACGCGGACTGGAGACCGGTAATCAGGTGCTCGGCGCTGGCGTCGCCCCGCTCCCGGATGACCCCAGTCATCTGGACGAGCGCGGTGTGGTCCTTGCCGTCGCCGAGGTGATCGCCGCCCCCTTCCAGCGCCATCACCAGGATGATGGTCAGGTAGCCGAAACCGAGCAGCTTGAAGAAGATGCCCCAGCGCCGGCGCCGCCGCTGTTCCGTAAGGCCGTCCTGGGCCAGCTTTTCGATGAACCTGCGCTCCCAACCGGGATCGTTGATGTCAGCCACGTGGTGATGTCCGTCGCAAATGGAATGGAAGTATACCGGGCGCTCAGGCGTTCGCGCGCAGCCAATCGGCCATTTCGGCGACGCTGGCAACGCAATGCAGCGGCTCCTCCGCTTCCAGCAGCGCGCGCGGATGCGCGCCGTAGGCCACCGCAAGGCACCCTACCCCGGCGTTCTTCGCCATCTGCAAGTCATGCGTGGTGTCGCCGATCATCAGCGTCGCCTCCGGCATGATGCCGAACTCGGCCATCAGTTCGTCGAGCATCTGGGGATGAGGCTTGGAATGGCACTCGTCGGCACAGCGCGAGCCGTGAAAGAAGGATCGGAGACCGCTTTCCCCCAGCGCCCGGTCCAAGCCGACCCGCGACTTGCCGGTAGCGACGGCGAGGAAATGCTCGGCACGCGCCAATCCGGCGACGAGCTCAGCCGCTCCCGAGAACAGCGTCAATTGGTGGTCGCGCGACAGGTAATGGTGCCGATAGCGTTCCGCTGCCTCCTGGTAGCGCTCCGGCGGCAATTGCGGCATCGCATAGCGCAGCGCGTCAATCAGGCCGAGGCCGATGATATGGCGCGCGCGCTCCTCGGACGGGATCGGCAGCCCCAGGTCGCGGGCGGCAGCCTGCACGCTGTCGGCGATGAGCGCGGCCGAATCCATCAAGGTGCCGTCCCAGTCGAAAACGATCAGCTCAAATCGCTTGCCCATCACCCCATTCCCGTCGTTCATTGGCATCGATCCGCGCGATGAAGGCTGCAAGTTCCGGCGGCAGCTGCGCCGCGAACTCGAGCGGCGCGCTCGAAAGCGGATGCGGCAGCGCCAGCTTCGCCGCGTGAAGGAACATGCGTTTGAGGCCGGCCTTTTGCAAGTCCCGATTGAGCGAAAAGTCGCCGTACTTGTCGTCGCCGGCCAGCGGATAGCCCAGGTGGGCGAGATGCACACGGATCTGGTGGGTGCGTCCCGTCTTGAGTTCCACCTCGACCAGGCTGAAGTTCTGCCAGCGAGCGACCAGCCTCACGACCGAATGGGCGTCCTTGCCCTCCGGTGCGACGGAGACCCGCCGCTCGCCGTCCTGCGTCAAGTATTTGTGGAGCGGCAACCGAACGTGCTGGAGGACGTTGTGCCAACGCCCCTTCACCAGAGCCAGATAACGCTTGCTGATGGCGCCGTCGCGGAACATGTCGTGAAGGCGGGTGAGCGCCGCACGCTTCTTCGCCACGATGAGCAGGCCGGAGGTCTCGCGGTCGAGCCGGTGCGCGAGTTCCAGCAGCTTTGCCTGCGGCCGGGCGCGGCGCAACTGCTCGATGACGCCGAAGCTGACGCCGCTGCCGCCATGGACGGCGACGCCGGCCGGCTTGTCGATGACGATCAGCGCCTCGTCCTCGAAAACGATATCGAACTCGCGGGCCGGCACGGCGGCCTTGGCGGCTCCTTCGGCGATGCGGATGGGCGGCACGCGAACCCGGTCGCCTGCCGCCAGCTTGTAGTCGGCGCCGATGCGCCCCTTGTTGACCCTCACCTCGCCGCTGCGCAGGATCCGGTAAATGTGGCTCTTCGGCACCCCCTTGGCCCGGCGCAACAGGAAGTTGTCGATGCGCTGGCCGGCAGCCTCCTCACCGACTTCGAGGATTGTTGCCGAATCTTTGCATAAATCATTCATCTCAAATACAATGTGTTCCGGTTTGCCGTTCCGTGACGGTACGCCCGACGACCCGAAGCGGCGCCGGTGGTACTGCTCCGGAACGTGGTTCCTCCCTCCGGCCAACCCGGTACGACGGCGGAACCTTGGTGGGGGATGCCCGGCGATGACTAAAGCGCCGGAAGAAACTGTCCCGTTCGCAGCAGCCCAAAACCCAGGGCACTTCGCTGGCCCGAAGCAGCGATACTACTTGATGCGCGCTTTAAAGGCACGAATGCGCTGCGCCGACGGCATAGTCGACGCGGCCTGATAACAAAGACCGAACGTTTGCCAACCCGGGCTCGAATGAAAATCACCCCGCAAACCTGCTCCATGCCGCCCATGCGCTGACATAGGCGGCATGCGGTCTTTCGTGCCTCCCGCGCGCGGGAGCACTACATGAAACGCATGCTGTTCAATGCAACGCAGGCCGAGGAACTCCGCGTTGCGATCGTCGATGGCCAGAAACTGGTCGACCTCGACATCGAATCGGCCGCCAAGGAACAACGCAAGGGCAACATCTACAAGGCGGTCATCACCCGCATCGAGCCCAGCCTCGAAGCCGCCTTCGTCGAC
>DASVZI010000042.1:0-26530 GCA_036391735.1 Rhodocyclaceae bacterium | reverse complement strand
GACTCCTTTCGTCGAAGACCGATCCCCGTCCCCACGAGCACCGGTTGCGCCTATTGGGCGCTGAAAAGGCGGGGGAGTCCATCCCATCAGTCCACCGGACGCTGCGCGATAAAGCCGCGCAGCGCCGGTGACCTCCACGTTAGGAGTCGAATCGTGGGGCTCGATAGCGTTGAACTTGTTCTCGCCGTAGAGGAAGAGTTTGGAATTGGCATTCCCGATGAGGACGCCGCAAACCTAACCACGCCACGAATCTTGGCCGACTACGTCGTTTCCCGTCTCGGTAATCTCGGTTCCAACGACAGTCGCTGCCTGTCCCAAGCCTCGTTCTACCGATTAAGGTCAGTGCTTGTTAATCAGTTCTTGGCATCGCGGAACGATGTTCGCCCATCATCGCGAATCGACGCCTTTCTGACGGCAAACGTTCGCCGTCAGTGGAGTGATCTCATGACGGCCATTGAGGCATCTCACGCTCCAAGTCTGCGATGCAGGCCGACGATTTACTACCCGTTGACCTTGGGTATCCCTATCGCTTCGGTGGCCCTGCTCTTGTTTGAAGCATTCCCGCCGTGGGTTCCCTTGACCTCCGGTTTGGTTCTTTGGCTGCTAACGAATATGGTGGCCTCACAAGTTGCTGACGTCTTGCCTCTCGGTATGGTGACCGTCGGAGATCTAGTCCCTTACGTCCGGGCGCCTTATCGGGAAGCATGGTCACCTAGCTACGTGCTTCAGCGGGTCATCCAGATTACGGCTGTACAGCTTGGCATTCCAATTGAGAAAATTGAACCCGACCATCATTTTGTCAAAGACCTTGGCCTCGACTCCTAACCCTGCATATATGGACTCCCCCACAAATCAAGACTGAAAGGCTTTGATGGCGAGACGGAAGCGCATGCAGTCGTATATCCGGCATCTGGAGTGGACTCGGTAAGGTCCGTGCCGACATGGAATATGCGTGCGCCGGTTATGTCAGACGTCAGGCCTCGTCAAGCTCTCATCGGAGAAATAGATGACAGGCGCACTTCAGCAACTCGCCCGTGTACTTCTCTGGGTCCCAGCGATCGCGCTGGCGTCCCCCTCCGCTTTCAATGTGCGGACGACATCAACGTCGGTGATCGTGCAAAACACCACCACGGACAACTACATGGAGATGCTAATCAGTGTAGGCGGCTGCGGGACGAAGGTACTGGCGCCGCCAGGTCAGGCCGTGACAATTCCGATAACCGGCGCCCGGCGCGATGTAGAGGTGAAATCAATCAAGCTCACGCCCATACGTCATCTGATAGCAGACGCAAAGGCAAATCTACAACCGGTGCCCCAGCCGATAACGGATCCAAAGACAATTGCCTCCATGCGGCCTGTTTGTCTCGAACTGAAGTGACGTTGATGTTCAGCTTGCAGACCAGGAAGAACAAATGACGCCTCAACAAATCGTCGGCCTGAGCGCTCGCCTCTTTTCCATCTGGATCGCGCTTTCCGCCATCCAGATGCTCGCCTTCGGACTCAGCGCCGACAACCAACTCAATATCGACCCGACACCGGCGCCGTATGTCATCGCTGGGCTTGAATTGGCGCTGGCCTGCTTTCTCTGGTTCTTCCCGATGTTCATCGCGCACAAGCTCATCCCGCGAACCCGCTTCGAAGACGTGCTCCGCGTTCAGCCGAGCGAGGCCGTCGTGGTCGCTTGCGTGATATTCGGCCTGTGGCTGTTTGTATCTCGCGTCTTGCCGTCCATGTCCTACTACGCCGCGCTCGTCGCGGTCACAGTCAAGAACGGACAACGCATCGCGGATATGGACCAGTCGTTGTTCATGCGCCTCGTGTCCGGCTTGGTGGAGTTCGGCGTGGTGATCCTGCTCATCGTGAAGTCACGGGCGATTTCCGCAATGCTGCTGGCGCACCGCGGTCGAGGCGGAGAAGAATGACGCCGTGACTGCATGAGCGACTGGTTCTTCCAAGAGTGCGTCGAATCGGGCAACGATTCCCTGCTGCTGTCCGCCATCACGGCGGGCACGGTCGGGATCGAAGACCGAGATTGCATCGACCGGACGCCGCTCATGGTTGCGATCGATTTCCGCAACATCTCGCTGGTTCGCTCGCTTCTTGCCTTGGGTGCGAACCCGGACAGCAAGTCCGATGACGGCGAAACCTGTCTTTCCTGTGCCATCGAGGAGGAGAACATTGAAATCGTTGCCGCCCTGTTGGATGCCGGAGCCGACATCGAGCAGATCGGCGCCAACTTCTTCACGCCTTTGGCGCTGGCATCGGCGCGTGGCAACGTAGCCATGATCGACTACTTGCTCGGTCGCGGCGCGAACATCGAAGCACGCGGCGAAATGGAGGAGACTCCATTGATCGAAGCTTCGTTTTTCGGACACCATGCAGCCGTGGTCTCTCTCTTGAAGCATGGCGCCGATCGGCGAGCAGTAAATGCGTTCGGTTCCGACGCGCTGTCGGTTGCCAGGGAGCGAGGGCATGCGGCTGTTGTAGCAGCCTTATCCGACGATGAGGTTGCCCGGTGAACATGGCAACAATGCCGCGAAGCAGGCGATTCCGCATAGCGCTCGGCTACGGCTTGCTGTCCGCCGTTCTCGTTCCGTTCAGCTACGCGGTCGCGCACGGTTCCCCTCTTCTTGTCGTTCCGTTCATCGCCTTGCTGGCCCCGGCCTTCTTGTTCGGGGTCGTTTTCGGGTTCGGCAGCGATTGGCCCATGATCGCGACCTGCCTTGTCGTCGCCGTCATCCAGTTCATTGCCGCATACGGCGTCCTCGCCCTCATCGGCTTCGTCCGCCGTGACATCGAAAGGACGAGATAAGCCGTGCCGATGCCTACCGCTCTGATCCGCCGCTTCGCCCTTGCCTTCGGCATCGTCGGCTGTGCCCTCTTTGCCCTGGCGTTTCTCGCGTCCGTCGCCAATCCCGGCTTCGTCGAACAGGTCGCAAGAGAGATCATCCGAGTCGAAATTGAAAAGAAGGTGCACGAACGCATCGAGGCCTTGGACGATCGGTTCCTTGCCGGCAAGGCGGCCGCGTTCTCCAAGGGCTACGCGGAGGAGATCGAGCGGACCAGGCAGCTTCTCGCGGAACAGCTTCCGGCCCGCCTGGCCGCGGTCATTCCGGAAATGCAGAACCTCGATTGCGAGTGCCGGCGGAAGATCGAGACGAGCGTCCGCACGGGGCTGGAGGACCGGATCGGCATCGCTGCCGCAGCGCAGGAGCGCCTCACCTCGCTCATACGCGCCAAGTATATGGAGACCGCCGAGCAAGTGACCCGCGAGTTCCGCATATTCACGGGAACGAACGCCTTGGTGTTCGCCCTGCTGATTGCCGCAATCCTGCTCAAGCCGCGGGCGGATTGGCATCTTCTTCCCGCGGCGCTTGTGCTGCTGGCAGCCGCATCGGTCACCGCCTACCTGTATCTCTTCAACCAGAACTGGCTGCACACCCTCGTCTTCAGCGACTACGTGGGCTTCGGGTATGTCGGCTATCTGGCGGCCGCCTTTGCCTTCCTCTGCGACGTCCTGTTCAATCGCGGCCGCGTCACGGCTGAAGTGCTGAACCTCGTCTTCGAGGCGGTGGGCAGCGCATTGGAGGTGGCGCCATGCTGAACCCGTGGCCCCTGCTGAAGCCGCTGCTCGTCGGCTTGGCCGTTTCGGCCGCCCTGGCGATCGTGAGCTTCGCCGCAATACAGATGGCCATGGCCGCCATTCCGCCCGAGTCGTTCGAGGCCGTCGGCGCCGAGATCTATTTCGCCGCCGCGCTCCTGATGCTGTTCTTCCCGGCCTTTTCGGCCGGCTACGTCGCGAAGCGGCATGGCGCTCTCTATGGCCTGTTGCTCGCCGCCGTTCCGATTGCCCTGTTCTCGCTCGTCAATGCTGGCGTGCCGGTCTTGTTCTATTTCGGCTGGCTGGCCGTCGCCGTCGTCGGCGGCTATGCGGGCCAGTCCCTGGCGCAAAGGACGCATGCTGACCATGGATGAACTCGCTTTCGTTCAAGATGCCCTTGTTTCTGCGGTAGCGATGCCCGATAAGGATGCAAGGAGTCAATCGCGAAACTTCGTGACGGCGCTGGCCCGCGCATTTCGCGACAAGTTCGAATGTCCAGTCGGCAATTCCTGTTTCCGGGTCCTGTCGCGCGACCATGGCGAACACCGGCCGGAATTCGGGCTCAACGAGCTTCTCTTTGACGTCCTGGTCTGCGAAGTCGGTCAGGTGCCGCGCAACCCGAGACCCCTGACATTCGTTCGCCGCGCCATCTGGCAAATCGAATCCGAGTTTGCCGCAGACGCCAGGAAGGCGTTGTTCGACTTCAACAAGCTCGTGCTCGGCGATGCCACCTACAAGCTGTTCATCGGCCCCAAGACGGCCGACGACAAGAAGTTTCTCGACTCGCTGCTCCCCGCCGCCCTGTGCTGCTCCGGTACGGTCTTCGTGGCCTTGGCGCCCCACCCGAAGACGTGGAATCCCGCTACTCACCAACCTCTCCACGCCGAATTTTGGCGAGCAGATCGCGATCGCGACGCTTGGGTTCCTCTCCCGCCGCCACCCCGCCCCACCCGGCTGCGGCAGGGCGGGGTAGGGCCGATTTAGCGACCGCCGCGGCGGCGGTGCGGCGGACGGGAATGTCCGGGCTCGATGTTTGAGCCGAAGGCGAGTTTCGAGCCCGGCCGGCCGGCGTGCCGACGGCGCGGGAACCCCGCAGGGGCGGGAGCTCATGAGGCCCTGCCCCGCCCTGTCGCAGCCGGAACACCGCGAGCCGCAGGCCTGTCCTGCCGAAGCCGCGCCGCAACTGTACCTGTCCCCAAGAACCACCAACTGGCACAATCCGGTCGATGAAAACGACAACCCGCAACATCGCCCTCCTCTCCCTCTGCCAGGGTCTGCTGCTCACGCAGGGCGTCTCGATGGTCGCCGTAACCGGCCTTGCCGGCCGCTTGATCGCGCCGGACGCCGGCATGGCGACGATCCCGCTCACCGCCTACGTGATTGGCGGCGCGCTGGGCACGCTGCCCGCCGCCTTCTTCATGCGCCGCTTCGGCCGCCGCGCGGGCTTCTCGCTGGGCGCGCTGCTCGGCTGCAGCGGCGCGCTGCTGTGCGCGCTGGCGGTCGCCAAGGCGCTGTTCCTGCTGCTGTGCTTCGGCGCCATGCTGTGCGGCGCCTACAACGCCTTCGGCCAGCAGTACCGCTTCGCGGCGGCCGATGCCGCCGAGCCGCTGCTGAAGAGCCGCGCCATTTCCTTCACGCTGGCCGGCGGCATCCTCGGCGGCATCTTCGGGCCGTGGGCCAGCACCCATACGCGCCACCTGCTGGAGCCCGCCTACCTCGGCACCTACCTGTCGCTGGCCGCGATCGCACTGGTGGCGATGGCGCTCATCAGCCGGCTCGACATCCCGCCGCTCACGCTCGACCAGCGCAGCCACAGCGGCCGACCGCTGAAGGAGATCGCGCGCCAGCCGGCCTTCCTGCTCGCCGTGTTCGCGGCAGCCGCCGGCTACGGCATCATGAACCTGCTGATGACGGCAACGCCGCTCGCCATGGACCTCTGCTCGCTGCCCTACGACGACACCGCGCTGGTGCTCGAATGGCACGTCATCGGCATGTTCGCGCCCTCCTTCTTCACCGGCGGCTTCATCAAGCGCTTCGGCGTGCTGAAGGTGATCGGCGCGGGCAACCTGCTGGTTGCGGCGAGCATCGCGGTGGTGCTCGCCGGCGTCTCGCTCATGCATTTCTGGTGGGGCCTCTTCCTACTGGGCATCGGCTGGAACTTCATGTTCATCGGCGGCACCACCCTGCTCACCGAGACCTACGCCCCCGAGGAGAAGGCCAAGGCGCAGGGAACCAACGACTTCCTGGTGTTCGCCGTGCAGGGCGTCAGCTCGCTGTCATCGGGCCTGCTGATCTCGCGCCACGGATGGGATACGCTGAACCTCTATGCCTTGCCGGTGGTGGCGCTGACGCTGGCGGCGACGCTGGCCTACGCCTGGAAGCAGCGGGAGGCGGCACCGGCGTCCGCTTGATTCGCATCAATGACAGCAGGGTCATCGGGGCCGAGACTCGGCATTCCCCCGACAGCGAGGACCCTGCCCATGGCCGACAATGCGCATTCCGCCGACTTCCAGCCCATCACCCTGCAGAACGCGCTGAGCGTCGTGCGGCCTCAGCTCGGCGGCGACATCCCGATCGCCTTGTTCCGCCTGGTCCGGCTCGTCCTCATGGAGGACCTGTTCGGCCACGCCGCCGACGCGCCCTCCTACATGGCGGGCAAGCAGATGGGCCTCAACCTAGGCCTCAAGGACATGAACGCCTTCCTCGAATTGTGCAAGGCGCTGAAGATCGGCCTGATCGAGATCAGCGATGCCGAAGGCGACCGGCTCCATGTCGACGTGCATGAATGCGTGACCTGCTCGGGGCTCACCCCGGTCGGGCGCCCGCTGTGCGCGTTCGAGGGCGGGCTGATCGCCGGCGTGCTCGAAGGGATCCGCGGCGGCAAGGTGCGCGCCCGCGAAGTCACCTGCATCGGCGGCCTCGGCGACGCCAGCTGCGGCTTCGACATCACCTTCGGCTGACGCGGGGTCCCTACCCGGCCGCCGGTAGCGCGGATACAGGATTGCACGTATTTCCCCGGGGTAACCCGGTATGCAAAATGACGGCTTGGTCCCCTCAGACAGCCGCCGCCATGACTCCTTCCGCAGAACTGCAATACCGCCAGGTCGAAGCAGCCGCCCAACTGGTGGAGCTGGCGGTCGAGGATTCGAACACCGTCGAACAGCTGATGGCGGAATTGGCAGCCCGGCTGGCGCAGGAGTGCCGCGAGGCCGCCGACGCCACCCGCGCGGCCCGCAGCCCCGATGACATGGCCATGCTGCGCACGCAGTTCGTCCGCCGCGTCGCCGGCCTGATGGTGGACACCTCGCGCCGCCTGGCGGACGTCGGCGGCGCCACGCGGGCGCGCTTCTCGCGCTTGCTCACCGAGCGCCTGGCCTCGGGCAATCCCGAACTGCTCGACGCCTACCAGTCGTTCTTTCGCGTACTGCCGCCGCAGAATCCGGATGCCGTGACCGCCATGCAGCACGCGCTGCTGCGCAGCGAACGCGCCGTCGACGACGCGCTGCGGCTGATCACGCCGCAATCTTCTGCTTGCGAGCCTCCGCTTCGGCCATCGCCTGCACCAGCGGGCTCGCCTTCAGCTGCCTGAGGCCGGCGACGAGGTCGGTCATCTCGCTCGACAGCTGCTCGAGCGAACGGCACATCAGTTCCGAGATCGCCACCACGGCGCGCTCCGGCGTCGCCGCCAGTTCGCGCTGCTGGTCGATCTTCGACTGCAGCGCCTCCAGGCGTTCGCGCCGCACGCCGCTCTGGTCGAGGAATGCCGCAATCATTTCGCGGCGGCGGCTCTCGAACAGCGCCGGATCGGTGCGAGCGAGGAACGCCCATTCGTTGAAATAGAAGTCGAAGTCCATCGACGCCCCCGCGCAGTGATGCGATGACCGAATCCCCCCGTTCGCAGCCGAACGACCGGGGGACGCTCCCACCCGATACCGCAGGTTGGAGTGCGCGGGGGAACCGAGGTTCCGGCGACGTCGAACGGGCGCGCCGGACGGCGCGCCCGCACTTCACGGAACTTAGCCGAGCATTTCCTCGGGGACGGCGAGCGCGGAGACGCCGCCATTGACCACGACCTGCGCCAGCGCCGCCGCCTGCGGCATCACGTGCTCGGCGTAGAAGCGCGCCGTGGCGATCTTGGTGGCATAGAAGGGATCGGCGTCGCCGGCCGCGATCTTCGCCTGCGCCGCGAGCGCGGCACGCGCCATCATCCAGCCGCCGGACACGACGCCCATCAGCTTGAGGAAGGGCACTGCGCCGGCCGCCACGGCGCGCGGCTCGGCAGCGAACTGGGTGACGATGTAGCTGCCGGCCTCGCCGACCGCGCCCAGGCCGCGCGCCAGCGCCGCCTTGATGGCGGCGAAGTCGGGCCCCTGCTGCTTGCCGACCTCGTCGAGCGTCTGCTGCATCAGCGCCGCCACGCCCTTCAGCGTGGCGCCGCCTTCGCGCGCCATCTTGCGGCCGATCAGGTCGTTGGCCTGGATGCCGGTGGTGCCCTCGTAGATGGTGGTGATGCGCGCGTCGCGCATGTGCTGCGCGGCGCCCGTCTCCTCGATGAAGCCCATGCCGCCATGCACCTGCACGCCGAGGTAGGCCAGTTCGTTGCCGGTCTCGGTGAGCCAGCCCTTGACGACCGGGATCATCAGATCGACGAAGGCCTGGTTGCGCTTGCGTTCGTTCTCGTCGGGGTGGCGCGCGGCGGCGTCGTGGGCGGCGGCCACGACGTAGGCCAGCGCGCGCATCGCCTCGATGTTCGCCTTCATGGTCATCAGCATGCGGCGGATGTCGGGATGGTTGACGATCGCCACCGGGCCCGTCGAGCCCTCGATGGCACGGCTCTGCACGCGTTCGCGCGCATAGCCGAGCGCCTGCTGGTAGGCGCGCTCGGAGATCGCCAGGCCCTCGATGCCCACCGCATAGCGCGCGGCGTTCATCATGATGAACATGTACTTGAGGCCCTCGTTGGCCTTGCCGACCAGCGTGCCGATGGCGCCGCCGTTGTCGCCGAAGGCCATCACCGCGGTCGGGCTGCCGTGGATGCCCATCTTGTGCTCGATGGAGACGCAGTAGGCATCGTTGCGCGCGCCCAGGCTGCCGTCGGCGTTCACGTGGTACTTCGGCACGACGAACAGCGAAATGCCCTTCACGCCCTCCGGCGCATCCGGCAGGCGCGCCAGCACGAGGTGGACGATGTTCTCGGCCATATCGTGCTCGCCGAAGGTGATGAAGATCTTCTGGCCGAAGATCTTGTAGGTGCCATCGCCCTGCGGCTCTGCGCGCGTGCGGATGGCGGCGAGGTCGGAGCCGGCCTGAGGCTCGGTGAGGTTCATGGTGCCGGTCCACTTGCCGGACACCATGTTCGGCAGGTAGGTGTTCTTCTGCGCGTCGGTGCCGCACAGCTCGAGCGCCTCGATGGCGCCGTTGGTGAGCAGCGGGCACAGCGAGAAGGCGACGTTGGCCGAGTTCCACATCTCGCGCACGGCGGCGGCGACGACGCGCGGCAGGCCCTGGCCGCCGTGTTCGGGATGGCAATCGAGCGCCGTCCAGCCGGCCTCGGCGAACTGCTGGTAGGCCTCCTTGAAGCCGGTCGCCGTGGCCACCTGCTTGTCGTGCCACTTGGCGCCTTCGCGGTCGCCGACGGCGTTGAGCGGCGCCAGCACCTCGCTGGCGAAACGGTTGGCTTCGTCGAGGATGGCTTCGACCACGTCGGGCGTGGCCTCCTCGTAGCCGGGCAATTGGGCGACCTTGTCGAGACCCGCCAGTTCGTTGAGCACGAACAGCATGTCCTTCACGGGGGCAATGTATTGACTCATTTTTCAGACACTCCGGATTGTTATTTCTTGTCGTTCAGATAGCGGCGATCGTCGAAGCTGCCGACCCAGTGCGGGTAGTAGACGACCATCATGGTGATCGCCGCGCCGTTGAGCCAGGCTTCGGAGAAGCCGAGCAGGATGTAGTAGGGCAGGTATTCCGAGAACAGCAGTTCGCCCGGGTAGACGCCGGCCAGCCACAGCACGAGGGTCGACACCAGCCCGGTGGACATCGCCGCCATGGCGGCGCCGAAGAACGTCGTCACGAAGATGTAGACGAAGAAGTTCGGCGGCAGGTAGCGCTCCACGATGCGCAGCATCGCGTCGGCGAAGACGCAGGGGAACACCGCGGTCACCAGCACGTTGAGCGCATAGGCTTCCCAGCCGGCGCCGCCGTTGAAGGTGACTGCGGCCATCACCGCGGAAAGGCCGAGGATCGCCAGCTGCCGGCCGAACATCAGCGTGAACGCCGTGGCGCCGAGCAGGTGGAGGTTGAGGCCGGGCTGCGCGCCGGCCTTCATGCTCCACATCAGCATCAGCGTGACGACGGCGCCCAGCCAGACGTTCAGCTGGCTCGCATCCAGCAGCCGCTTCCACGGCGCCGTGCGAACGCACCATGCCCAGACGAGGACGAGGGGCAGGAATGCCCCGTAGGACCAGGCGTCGCTGAAGAGTCCCGCGGGGAAGTTCATGCCCGCCGCCCTACAGCGCCGTGGTCAGTTCCGGCACCGCCTGGAACAGGTCGGCGACCAGGCCGTAGTCGGCCACCTGGAAGATCGGCGCGTCGGCGTCCTTGTTGATCGCGACGATCACCTTGGACTCCTTCATGCCGGCCAGGTGCTGGATCGCGCCCGAGATGCCGATGGCGATATAGAGCTGGGGCGCGACGATCTTGCCGGTCTGGCCGACCTGGTAGTCGTTCGGCACGAAGCCGGCATCGACCGCGGCGCGCGAAGCGCCCAGCGCCGCGCCGAGCTTGTCGGCGAGCGGCTCGAGCAGCGCGTGGTAGTTCTCGCCGGAGCCCAGCCCGCGCCCTCCCGACACGATGATCTTGGCAGCGCCAAGCTCGGGCCTCGCGGACTTCGTGAGTTCGCGGCCGACGAGCTTGGCAACGCCAAGATCGGCTCCTGCGGGAATGTTCTCGATCGCGGCGCTGCCGCCCTGCCCCGCGGCGTCGAAGGCCGTGGTGCGCACCGTGACGACCTTCACGGCATCGGCGCTCTTGACGGTGGCCAGCGCGTTGCCCGCGTAGATCGGGCGCACGAAGGTGTCGGCCGATTCGACGGCGACGATGTCTGAGATCTGCGCGACGTCGAGCAGCGCGGCGACGCGCGGCAGTGTGTTCTTGCCGTGGCTGGTGGCCGGCGCCAGGATGTGCGTGTAGCCGGCCGCATTGGCGACGACCAGCGCGGCGACGTTCTCGGCCGTCTGCTCGGCGTAATGCGCGGCATCGGCGACCTTCACCTTGGCCACGCCGGCGATCTTGGCGGCGGCCTCGGCGGCGGCGCCGCAGTTGCTGCCGGCAACCAGCACATGGACTTCGCCGCCGAGCTTCGCGGCGGCAGTAACGGTATTGAAAGTTGCGGCCTTGAGGCTCGCGTTGTCGTGTTCGGCAATGACAAGGGTAGCCATCAGATCACCTTCGCTTCGTTCTTGAGCTTGTCGACCAGCTGGGCGACGTCGGCGACCTTGATGCCGGCGCTGCGCTTGGGCGGCTCGACGACCTTCAGCGTCGCCAGGCGCGGCGCCACGTCGACGCCGAGGTCGGCCGGCTTCACATTGTCGAGGGGCTTCTTCTTCGCCTTCATGATGTTCGGCAGCGTCGCATAGCGCGGCTCGTTGAGGCGCAGGTCGGTGGTGACCACGGCCGGCAGCTTGAGCTCGAGCGTCTCAAGGCCGCCGTCGATCTCGCGCGTGACGGTCGCTTTGCCATCGGCGATGACGAGCTTCGAGGCGAAGGTCGCCTGCGGCCAGCCGAGCAGCGCAGCCAGCATCTGGCCGGTCTGGTTGGAGTCGTCGTCGATCGCCTGCTTGCCGAGCACGACCAGCTGCGGCGCCTCCTTGTCGACCAGCGCCTTCAGCAGCTTTGCCACGGCGAGCGGCTGCAGCTCGCCATCGTTGGCTTGGGTCTCGACCAGGATGGCGCGATCGGCGCCGATCGCCATCGCCGTGCGCAGCGTCTCCTGGCAGGCAGCGATGCCGCAGGAGACGGCCACCACTTCGGTGGCGATGCCGGCTTCCTTCAGGCGCACGGCTTCCTCGACGGCGATTTCATCGAAGGGGTTCATGGACATCTTGACGTTCGCGAGATCGACGCCGGTGCCGTCGGCCTTGACGCGCACCTTGACGTTGTAATCGATCACCCGCTTGACTGGGACCAGGACTTTCAAACGGACCTCCTTGGTGTGTCGCAACAGTTTAGGCCACTAGTTCTCCATACGGTGACGTATGGTTGGCGCTATACTACGCCGGTCCTTTTCGTGTTTCAATACCTCACCGTATGGATAAGCCTGCCCGCACCGCCCTCGACCGCGACGCCTGGATTCGCGGCGCCATCGACGTCGTCGCCGCCGACGGCGTGGACGGCCTGCGCGTCGAGGTGCTGGCGAAAAGGCTCGGCGTCACCAAGGGCAGCTTCTACTGGCACTTCAAGGACCGTCGCGACCTCATCGACGCCGTGCTCGACACCTGGCGCGAGGGCCGCATCCGCGACATCCGCAAGCAGACCGCCGCCGAACCGGGCAAGGAACTCGAGGCGCTCAACCATACCATCGACGTCTACGCCGCCGCCAAGAACCGCAAGGGCATTGCCATTGAGGCCGCCATCCGCATGTGGGCGCGGCAGGATGCCCCCACCGCCGCGGTGGTCGAAGAGGTGGACGCCACCCGCCTCGACTGCACGCGCGCCCTGTTCGTCGCGCTCGGCCTGCCCGAGGCCGAGGCCAAGGCGCGCAGCGTGCTGCTCTATGCCTACGTGTTCGGCTTTTCCATGATGCAGTGCGGTCGATTCCCCATGGACCCGGCCAAGACGAGGCGCTGGATCACGGAACGCATCACCCGGTAGTCGCCCGACTTTCGACATAGGCATAATTTCGTGCCTTAAGTCTTTGTCGCAACGGCCGTTATTGTCTTCAGGCAGCCTATCGCCAAAGGACTGACGACATGGCCATCGAATCCTCGCTTTCCCCGCAACCCGCCGTGCGACCGGTGAACGACGCCGATCGCGGGCGGCCGGATGCGCGCGAGCAGCGCGACGGCAAGAAGCGCCAGCAGGCGCCGCGCCGGGAAGCTGCCGCACCCGCCCCGAACGAACGCGGCCAGGTGGTCGGCAAGTTCATCGACATCCTCGCCTGAACACGCTCCTCCTGCATGCGGCAGAATAGCCGCATGCATCCCCATCTCAGCGATTTCGGCAATGGCATCTTCGCCATCGATTCCGGTTTCGGCCGCCCGCGGCTCGACGCCGTCCACCTGATCGTCCAGCAGGGCCGCGCGGCGCTGGTCGACGCCGCCGTGAATTCCGGCGTGCCGCGCGTGCTGGCGGCGCTGCAGTCGCTGGGCCTGGCGCCCGGGGATGTCGACTACCTGGTACTGACCCACGTGCATCTCGACCACGCGGGCGGCGCCGGTGCCCTCATGCGCGAGCTGCCCAATGCGCGCCTCACCGTGCACCCTCGCGGCGCCCGCCACATGATCGATCCGACGAAGCTCGCCGCCGCCACGGACGACGTCTATGGCGCGGAGAAGGCGCGCGCCATGTACGGCGAAATCGTGCCGGTGCCGCGCGAGCGCGTCATCGAGACGCCCGAGGGCGCGACCGTCAGCCTCGCCGGCCGCGAGCTGCTGTTCCTCGACACGCCGGGCCACGCGCGCCACCACGTCTGCATCCGCGACGGGCTGACCGGGCATTTCTTCACCGGCGACACCTTCGGCTTCATCCTTCCCGAACTCGATGCGGGCGGCCGCCGCCACGTATTCCCCACGCTGACGCCGAGCCAGCTCGACCCGGCCGAACTGCATCGCTCCATCGAGCGCATCATGTCCTTCGCGCCGCAGGCGGTGTACGCGACGCACTACGGCAAGGCGGAAGACACCGCACGAATCGCGCAAGACCTGCATCGCCTGATCGATGCGCAGGTCGAGGTCGCGCTGCGCCATCGCCACGCCGGCAATGCGCGCAAGCGGCTCGTCATGGATGGCATCGCCGCCATCATCGAGGCGGAAGCCCTGCAGAGCGGCTGGCCGCTGCGGGGGAGCGCGGCCCTCGATCTCTTCCAAGCTGACATCGAGCTGAACGCGCAGGGCCTCGAAATCTGGCTCGATGGACTGTCATCGTAGAGTCATGCCGGAACGTTAGATTCCAGGATTGACATCGAATTGGCGCAAGTTCAGAATCGCGCCCGTTTTAACAAGCGGGAATCCCCCATGGACGGTTGCTCTAGTCGGTGTTCGAAGTAACAGCGGAATCCGCGGCCAGAGCCTGTCTCCCCCCGCCGTTCCGCTGACAGCGGAACGGTGCGTCATCAGAACCTCGCAGTTCACTCGCCCATCGCGGCGACGATCGCGCGCCTTCCTTCCGGTTTGCACGGTCGCGGGCCTCGACGGAGCCCGCCTCCGAAGGCGAGGTAATTCGAATGAACCTCATTGCGCAAAACGCAGCGCATCTGGCGGTCCTGGCGCTTGCCGGACTGGCCGCGTACGCCTGTGCGGCGGCGGACGCGCCCGCCACGCAGGACGCCGACGCCAAGTTCCAGGCCACCTATATCTGGCAGCGCCACGGCGCCTTCCCGGCCGCGTGGTCCGGGCCCAACAGCCTGCAGCCCGAGCGCGAGCCGCGCAGCTACACCCTGACCGCCACGGCCTTCCTCGGCCTGCGTGCCTGGGATGGCGGCGAACTCTACTTCAACCCGGAAATCAGCTCGAGCGAGTCGCTCTCCGGCCTGCACGGCCTCGGCGGCCTGACCAACGGCGAGAACCAGAAGGGCGGCGGCCCCAACCCCAACCTCTACGCGGCGCGGCTGTTCCTGCGCCAGACCTGGAACCTCGGCGGCGGTAGCGAGGCGATCGAGTCGGCACAGAACCAGTTCGCCGGAACGGTCGACAAGCGCCGCGCCGTACTGACCGTCGGCAAGATGTCGGTCATCGACATCTTCGACATCAACGCCTACTCGCACGACCCGCGCACCATGTTCCTCAACTGGACCATGATGGCGCACGGCGCCTACGACTACGCGGCCGACACGCGCGGCTATACCTGGGGCGCCGTGCTCGAGTATTTCCACGACGACTGGGTGCTGCGCTTCGGCCGTTTCATGCAGCCGAAGGAGTCGAACGGCCCGACGCTCGACTGGAGCGTCTTTGCCCATTACGGCGACCAGGCCGAGCTCGAGCACGGCCACGAAATCGGCGGCCGCCAGGGCAAGGTGCGCCTGCTCGCCTTCCGCAACCATGCGCGTATGGGCGCCTTTCGCGATGCCCTCGACACCTGGCGCGCCGCCGGCAGCACCGGCGTTCCCAGCGTGGCTGACGTTCGCAAGGAAGCCACCAAGACCGGCTACGGCGTCAGCCTCGAGCAGTCGCTGACCGGCGACCTCGGCGCCTTCCTGCGTGCCAGCCGCAACGACGGCGCCACGGAGAGCTACGCCTTCACCGAAGTCGAACGCTCGATCTCCGGCGGCCTGTCGCTCAAGGGCACCGCCTGGGGCCGCCCCGATGACGTGCTCGGCATCGGCGCCGTGCAGAACGGCCTCTCCGCCGCCCACCGCGACTACCTCGCCGCCGGCGGCCTCGGTGCCTTCATCGGCGACGGCCCGCCGCCGGCCGGCACGGTCTTCCGCTACGCGCCCGAGCAGATCGCCGAGGGCTACTACAGCGCCCGCGTCTCGCGAACCCTGTGGGCGAGCGTCGACCTCCAGCACGCGCGCCACCCTGCCTACAACAACGATCGCGGCCCGGCGAACTTCGTCGGCGCCCGCCTCCACTTCGAGTACTGACCATGGCCGCCGCCAGCCTCGCCTTCGTCAAGGAGTTCTTCGCCAGCTTCCTGCGCACCCGCGGATGGGGACGCCATTTCCGCCGCCTCGCGATGTTCGAGGGCCTTGCCGGAACGGCAGTCAACCGCGAGATGCCGCCCGAGCTCTCGCAGCAGCTCGTCTCCGCCGCCACCACCGACATCGACGCCCTGCTCGCCCGCCTCGAGTCGCACCCCGACGGCCTGACGGAGTCGGAGGCCGAGGCGATTCGCGAGCGCGTCGGCACCAACGAAGTCGAGCACGAGAAGCCGCCGACCTGGTATGAGCACCTGTGGCGCTGCTACAAGACGCCCTTCGACATCCTGCTGACCCTGCTCGCCGCCATCTCCTACCTGACCGAGGACATGAAGGCCACCGTCGTCATCGGCTCCATGGTGGTGCTCTCGGTGCTGATCCGCTTCGTGCAGGAGCGCAAGTCGAACCGCGCCGCCGACAAGCTCAAGGCCATGGTGACGAACACCGCCACGGTGCTGCGCCGCGATCCGGTCGAGGCCGCGCAGGAGGAGGCGCGACGCTACTTCGACGTGCAGCTCCATCCGCACGGTCCGCGCCGGTCGGAGCTGCCGATCGCCGAGATCGTGCCGGGCGACCTCATCCTGCTGTCCGCCGGCGACATGATCCCGGCCGACTGCCGCGTGCTCGCGGCCAAGGACCTGTTCGTCAGCCAGTCCGCCATGACCGGCGAATCGCTGCCGGTCGAGAAATTCCCGCGGCCGCGCATCCTCGATGCCGCGAGCCCACTGGAGTTCGAGAACCTGCTTTTCATGGGCACCAACGTGGTGTCGGGCTCGGCCACCGCGCTGGTCGTCACCACCGGCAACCGCACCTACTTCGGCGCCCTGGCGCAGCGCGTCACCAGCACCGCGCCGGTCACCACGCAGTTCCAGGCCGGCGTGAACCAGGTCGCCTGGCTGCTGATCCGCTTCATGCTGGTGATGACCCCGCTGGTGCTGCTCATCAACGGCTTCACCAAGCACGACTGGCTCGACGCCTTCCTGTTCGCCATGTCCATCGCCGTCGGCCTGACGCCCGAGATGCTGCCGATGATCGTCACCTCGACGCTCGCCAAAGGCGCGGTGATCCTGTCGCGCCACAAAGTCATCGTCAAGCGCCTCGACGCGATCCAGAACTTCGGCGCCATGGACGTGCTGTGCACCGACAAGACGGGCACGCTGACGCAGGACAAGATCTTCCTCGAGCGCCACACCGACGTGTGGGGCGAGGAATCGGACGACGTGCTGGAGTACACCTACCTCAACAGCTACTACCAGACGGGGCTCAAGAACCTGCTTGACGTCGCCGTGCTCGAGCACGCCGACGTCCACCGCGAGCTCAATCCGGTCGCCAACTTCCACAAGGTCGACGAGATCCCCTTCGACTTCCAGCGGCGTCGCATGTCGGTGGTCGTGGCCGAGCACGACCAGCATCACCTGCTGATCTGCAAAGGCGCGCTGGAGGAGATCCTCGGCGTGTGCACCCGGGTCCGCCACGGCGAGGCCGACGAGCCTTTGACGCCGGAACTGCTGGAACGCACACGCGAGGTCACGGCCGCGCTCAACGAGGACGGACTGCGCGTGGTGGCCGTGGCGGCCAAGGAGCTGCCGCCCAGCAAGGAGGTGTACAGCATCTCCGACGAGGCGGGCCTCACGCTGATCGGCTACGTCGCCTTCCTCGACCCGCCCAAGGAAACCACGGCGCCGGCGCTGGAAGCGCTGTCGGCGCATGGCGTCGCCGTCAAGGTGCTGACCGGCGACAACGAACTGGTGACGGCCAAGATCTGCCGCGAGGTCGGCCTGGCACAGCAGGGCGTGCTGCTCGGCAGCGACGTCGAGCGCATGACGCACGCCGAACTCGCCGCCGCGGTCGAGAACCACAACGTCTTCGCCAAGCTGACGCCGGCGCAGAAGGACCGCATCGTGCGCCAACTGAAGGCCAACGGCCACGTGGTGGGCTTCATGGGCGACGGCATCAACGACGCGCCGGCGCTGCGCACAGCCGACATCGGCATCTCGGTCGACACCGCGGTGGACATCGCCAAGGAGGCCGCCGACATCATCCTGCTGGAGAAGAGCCTGCTGGTGCTGGAGGAAGGCGTCATCGAGGGCCGCAAGACCTTCGCCAACATGCTCAAGTACATCAAGATGACGGCCAGCTCGAACTTCGGCAACGTCTTCTCGGTGCTGGTGGCGAGCGCCTTCATCCCCTTCCTGCCGATGCTGCCGATGCACCTGCTGGTGCAGAACCTGCTCTACGACATCTCGCAGATCGCCATTCCCTTCGACAACGTCGACGAGGAGCTGGTGAAGTCGCCGCAGCGCTGGAACCCGGGCGACATCGGCCGCTTCATGCTGTTTTTCGGCCCGGTCAGCTCGGTGTTCGACATCACCACCTACATCATCATGTGGTTCGTCTTCGGCGCCAATTCCCCGGAGCACCAGACGCTGTTCCAGTCGGGCTGGTTCGTCGAGGGATTGATGACCCAGACGCTGGTGGTGCACATGATCCGCACCCAGAAGCTGCCCTTCCTGGAAAGCCGGCCCGGCACCCCGCTGCTGATAACGACGCTCGCCATCATGGCAATCGGCATCCTCATCCCCATGGGCCCCATCGCCCACTACTTCAAGCTGCAGGCGCTGCCCTGGACCTACTTCCCGATCCTGGCCGCGATCCTGCTCTGCTACATGGGCCTGACGCAGGCGATGAAGCGCTTCTATTCGCGGCGCTTCGGCTGGCAATAGCCGGCGGTCCGCTACGAGGGCTGCCAGCTGACGCGCATGTCCTCGTAGGCCTCGTCGGCGCGCCTCGATGCGGCAGGCGCAGCCGGGCCTTCGGCATGCGGAGTGCTCGGCTTCCGGGCAATGAGGAAGAGGCTCGAGCACTGCAGGTCCTCGTCGGAGAGTCCGTTCCAGGGTGCCGCCAACTGGGAACGGGGCCAGCCGCTCGTCGCCGTCAAGGTCATGCGGCAGACGGTCTCGAATCCCAGGCTGGCAACGGCCGTGGCGTGAGAGGAGCAAGGCAGGCGGTTTATCCCGAAGGGGCGCCGGCCGCGAATGATCTTCCACACGGCATCGGAGCAGGCCCAATAGCCGTTCCAGCGTCCGTCGTAACCCGGGTAGGCGAAATCGATCTGATGCGACATCCAGCCGCCGGGGCGCAGCCACCGCTTCATGGCGCGATAGCAGGCATGGACGTCGTTGACGTGCGAAAGCACCGTATGGGTGACGACCAGGTCCGCGCTGCCCGCCGGAAGAACCGACTCATCCTCCCAGGGCACCAGATACGAGACCGGGCCGCCGTGGCCTTCGGCGGACGGCCGGGCCTCGGCCACCGCCTTGCGAAGACGGCGGATCCGGCCGGGAGACAGTGTCTCGCGGAGCAGGCTGTCGGTGAGAATGCGGCCCGGAAACAGGCGATCGTCGAGATGGCGGTCGAAATCGGGCCAGCCCTTGGCGGGCCGGCCAGCTCTTTTCAGGAAGAGTTCGACGAGTTCGTCGAACACCCGCAGGTTGGTTGCCGGATCGCAAAAGGGCACGGCATCCAAGGCCACGTATCGCTCGACCCCGGAGAGCAGCGCGGCGATGCCGGTGCCCAGCGAAGTGCCGGGTCCCAGTTCGACCAGCGTCCCGGGCAAGCCCGCCGCGCCGTGCGCATGAAGCATGGCGAGATGCTTCAGCCAGACGCCATAGCAATAGTCGGCCGAAGCCGACGTGCCGCAGTTCTCCGGCATCAGCCTGGCAAGCCCCGGAACATACGTCAGGGCGCCCTTGATGATCGGTCCCGCATTCAACCTCATCTGCATCGGTGATCTCCAATTTGATGTCCGGCGGCATGATCTCCGACGCAGGTCTCGGCCGTGGCGCGCCGCAATTGGCCGATCGGACTATTTGGCCTAGCGCCTTTCCGGCATAGGGCTTCCGCTCGAACGGGACCGGCGCCCAACGAATGTCAGTTGCGGCCCTGCTTCAGACCCTGCTAATGTTGCGCCCGGCCGATAGCGCCCCAGGGCCACATGAGGAGACCACCTTGCTTCTGCAATCCCTGAAGACCCGTCTGTGGCTGCTCGGCAGCCTCAGTGCCCTCGGCATCGCCCTGCTGGCCATATCCGCGCATTGGCACTCGGACCGCAGCAAGACCGCCCTGCTCCACTACGTCGAGCGCCAGGTCGCCGTCGGCCAGGTCGCCACTGCCGCCTATACCCAGGGATTGCTGGCCGACCTGGCGTTGCGCAACTACCTGCTCAATACGTCGAACAAGACGGCGCTCGAGAATTTCCAGACGGCCAGCGCGCAGCTCGGACAGGACCTGAACGACTTGTCGCAACTCCTCGCCGACGACAAGGAGCGCAGCGAGATCGCAGCCCGCCTCAAGAAGAACGTCGCCGTCATGCAGCCGCTTCAGCAGCAGGCCCTGGCGCTCATCAACGCGGGCAACCGGGCGGAAGCGGAAGCGCTGCTGATCCAGAAGGAGACGCCGGCCTGGAAGCCGGTCCGCATCGACCTGACGGAGCTGGTGAAGCGGTCCGCCGAAGCGGCGGCCACGGAGCGTACCGACCTGGTCGGGCAGCTGGAGTCGTCGCGCTCCATCGCGCTCGGGCTCAGCCTCGCCGCCTTCGTGCTCGTGTCGACAATGACGGCGCTCGTCGCACGCGGCGTCTTTCGGCAGGTGGGCGGCGAACCGGCCGACGTCGCCGAGGTTCTCCAGCAGATCGCCGGCGGCGACCTGACGCGCAGGCTCGAACGTGGCGATGCCGGAGGAACCAGCATCATGGCCGCCACGGCGAGCATGCAGTCGCAGATCCGCGACCTCGTCGGCACGACCGTCGGCAACGCCGAGTCGGTGGTTCGCGAGAGCGAGGCCATACGGGCCGACTCCGCCCGGCTGGCGAAGACCGCGGAAGAGCAAAGCGCCGCCACGTCCGCCATTGCGGCCGCGATCGAACAATTGACGGCCAGCATCAGCGTGATGTCGGACAGTGCCCGGGACGTTCAGCGGCTGGCGTCAGAATCGGAGCGCGAAGGCCACGAAGGCCTCAAGGTGGTCTCCGACGCGATGGCGGTGATCCAGGACGTCGCCGAGGAAATGGCGGCCGCATCCGCCACCATGGAGCTTCTTTCCGGCAAGGTGGACAGCATCAACGGCATCGTCGGGACGATCCGCGAGATCGCCGAGCAGACCAACCTCCTGGCCTTGAACGCGTCCATCGAGGCGGCGCGGGCGGGCGAACAGGGAAGAGGCTTCGCGGTGGTGGCGGACGAAGTGAGGAAACTCGCCGAGCGCACCTCGACGTCGACCCAGGAAATCTCGGACATCGTCGGCGGCGTCTGCCAGACCAGCGGTTCCGCCCGCGAAACCATGACGCGCGCCAACGCTTCCGCCGAGGACCTCGCTTCGCATACCGCGGGCATCCGCGACGCGGTGGAGCGCATGGCCAAGTCCTCCCACGAGGTGGGCGCAGCCATCGAGACCATCGCCGTCGGCCTTCGCGAGCAGAGCGTCGCCAGCACCGAGATCGCGCAGCGCGTCGAACTGGTGGCGGGCGGCATCGAGGCTACCTACGCGGCATCGAGCGAAGAGAGCCAGCGGACCGACGCCCTCGTCGGGCTGTCGCACGCGCTGAAGGAAAGCGTGCGGAAGTTCCGCGTGTAGAAGAGGCCGCCGGCGGCGGCCTAGTTCAACCGCTTCTTGTCCCGGCCGCGCGTGGGCAGAGCGACCTCTGCGATGTTCCGTTCATCGTCGGCGTAATAGGGCCGCTCCGTGACGTCGAGTCCCGCCTGGCGTGCGAGTTCCGCTTCCCGCTCGGCGATCAGCGCGAACAGTTCGCGGACGCTCTCCGTGGTTTCCGGCCGCAGCGGACTCGCCGAGCCGGGCCGTGGCGCAGTGTCCCTGACGATGTTGCCGAGGACAATGCGCAGGGTCTTCAGGATGTGCCGCTCTTTCGCCGACGGATCGTCGCTCATGGTTCAGGTCCGGTGAGGTTGTCGGCAAGAAGGATAGCGCATCCGAGGCGCCGCGCGGCCGGCGCCCCGGCTCGCCGCCTCAGCGGTGCTTCCACTCCGGCTTGCGCTTCTCCATGAAGGCGTCGATGCCGGACGCGGCGTCCTCGCTCATCATGTTGCACGCCATGGTCTCCGAGGCCAGCTGGTAGGCGCCGTCTAGTCCCATCTCGAGCTGGCGATAGAACAATTGCTTGCCCATCGCCACGGCGACGGCGGACTTGCCGCAGATCGAGTCGGTCAGCTTCTTCACTTCGGCGTCGAGCTGGTCGGACGCCACCACGCGATTGACCAGGCCGCGGCGCTGCGCCTCTGCGGCGTCGATGAAGTCGCCGGTCAGCAGCATCTCCATCGCTTGCTTGCGGCCCATGTTGCGCGACAGCGCGACGGCCGGCGTGGAGCAGAACAGCCCCACGTTGATGCCCGAGACGGCGAAACGCGCGACGTCGGCCGCGATGGCCAGGTCGCAGGCCGCCACCAGCTGGCAGCCGGCGGCCGTAGCGATGCCGTGCACGCGCGCGATGACCGGCTGCGGCAGCTGCGCGACGGTCGTCATGACGCGGCCGCACTGCTTGAACAGCTTCTGCATGTACTCCTTGGAATGATTGGCGCGCATCTGCTTGAGGTCGTGGCCAGCGCAGAAGGCCTTGCCGGCGCCGGCGATCACCACGGCGCGCACGGAGGCGTCCGCCGCGATCGCGTCGAGCGCGTCCTGCAGTTCGGCGAGCAGCTCTTCGGACAGCGAATTGAACTGGCCCGGGCGGTTCAGCGTCAGGGTGGCGACGCCGCCCTCGTCGGCGCGCAGCAGGATGGCCGGGTTCTCGGATTGCAGCACGGCACTCATGATCTCTCCTCTTCTCTTCGTCGTTATGGTTGGGGTCGAAAGTCTAGCCGCGATCGGCGACCCGCAGCGGGCTGCCGTCGATCATGGCGGCGAACTGCGTCAGCAGCCAGGGATCGAAGCGGCCGCCGCGTTCGTCCTCGAGCACGGCCATGATTTCGTCGTGACCGCGGCGCGGATGATAGGGCCGCGGCTCGCCCATGGCATCGTAGGCGTCGATGATGGCCACCAGCCGCGCCATGTAGGGAATGTCCTCGCCGCCCAGGCGATCCGGATAGCCGCAGCCGTCGAAGTCCTCGTGGTGGTGGCGGATCGCCAGGCCGATGTCGTGCGCGCCCTCGAGCTCGATGGCGCGCACGATGCGCTGGCCGCGCTCCGAATGGGTCTGCATCTCGCGCCACTCGTCCTCGTCGAACTTGCCGGGCTTGCGCAGCACGGCATCGCGGATGCCGATCTTGCCGACGTCGTGCAGCGCCGCCGCCAGCCGCAGGTGCCGCAGGTCGCCGGATTCCAGCTGGCACTGCCGGCCGAAGGCGTCCGCCAGCGCGATGAGGCGCTCGCAGTGGCGGCAGGTGACCGCGTCCTTCTCGTCGAGCGCGCGCACCAGTACCCGGCTGTAGCCCTTCAGCACCGCATAGCGTTCCGGCGACAAAGCCACGGCGATTCCTTCCCGCGGTCTCCTACTCGATCGCCGTGGTGGACTTCGCCCGCTCGCGCAGCAGGAACTTCTGGATCTTGCCGGTCGAGGTCTTGGGCACGGCTTCGAAGACGAACTTCTTCGGCACCTTGAAGTGCGCCATGCGCTCGCGGCAGAAGGCCTTGAGCTCCTCCTCGGTGACGCTGGCGCCCTCCCGCAGCTCGATGAAGGCGCAGGGCACTTCGCCCCACTTGGGATCCGGCGTGGCCACCACCGCGGCGGTCATCACCGCCGGATGGCGGTAGAGGATGTCCTCGAGCTCGACCGAGGAGATGTTCTCGCCACCCGAGATGATGATGTCCTTGCTGCGGTCCTTGATCTTCACGTAGCCGTCGGGCTGCATCACCGCGAGGTCGCCGGTGTGGTACCAGCCGCCGCGGAAGGCGTCGTCGGTCGCCTTGGGATTCTTCAGGTAGCCCTTCATGGTCAGGTTGCCGCGGAACATGATCTCGCCCATGGTCTCGCCGTCCCACGGCACCGGCTGCATGCTGTCGGAATCGAGCACGCTGACGGCCTCCTGGGCGTGGTAGCGCACACCCTGCCGGCCGTTGAGCCGCACCTGCTCGTCGAGCGGCAGTTCGCTCCACTCGGGATGCTTGGCGCACACGGACGCCGGGCCATAGGTCTCGGTGAGTCCATAGACGTGGGTGATGTTGAAGCCGATCTTGCCCATGCCCTCGATGACGGCGGCGGGCGGCGGCGCGGCCGCAATCAGCCCCGACACGGTATGGTCGATGCCCTCGCGCAACTCGGCCGGCGCATTGGCGATCAGGCTGTGCACGATCGGCGCGCCGCAATAGTGCGTGACCTTGTGCTCGCGGATGAGCTGCAGGATCAGCTTGGCGTCGACGCGCCGCAGGCAGACGTTGGTGCCCGCGTTGGCGGCCATGGTCCACGGGAAACACCAGCCGTTGCAGTGGAACATCGGCAGCGTCCACAGGTAGATCGAGTGCGGCGGCATGCCCCAGGAGACGATGTTGGACATGGCGTTGAGGTAGGCGCCGCGGTGGTGGTAGACGACGCCCTTGGGGTTGCCGGTGGTGCCGGAGGTGTAGTTGAGGCTGATGGCGTTCCACTCGTCCGACGGCATCTTCCAGTCGTGCCCGGGATTGCCGCCGGCGATGAAGGCCTCGTAGTCGATGCTGCCGACGCGCTCGCCGGGGCCGTCGTACTCGGGGTCGTCGACATCGATCACCAGCATGTCGCGTTGCGCGAGCGCTATGGCCTTGCGCGTCGTCGCCGAATACTCGCGGTCGACGATGAAGACCTTGGCTTCGCCGTGGTTCAGCATGAAGGCGATGGTCTCGGCGTCGAGCCGCGTGTTCATCGTGTTGAGCACGGCACCGGACATCGGGACGCCGAAGTGGCACTCGAACATCTCCGGCGTGTTGTTGAGCATTACCGCGACGGTGTCGCCGACGCCGATGCCCTTGGCCTCCAGCATCGAGGCGAGCCGCCGGCAGCGCGCGTAGGTCTCCTTCCAGGTGTAGCGGCGCTTGCCGTGGATGCAGGAGAGGCGCTGCGGGTAGATGTAGGTGGTGCGATCGAGGAAGCTCAGCGGCGTGAGCGGCACGTAGTTGGCGGCGTTCTTGTCGAGGCCGGTCTCGTAGATGTTTGCCATTTCTCCTTCTCCACTTCCCTTGATGATGTTGTGAAACGTTTTCGGGATTCTAGTTCAGCGCGTTGCAGCGCTGCGCGATCGCCGGCCTGGCGCGCGCCGTCGCGGCCAGCCATGCGTTCAACTCGCCGCCGAGTTCCCGCACTGCCGCTGCGGCTGCCGCGACGCCGCCCCGCGCATCGGGGGTCGGCGCCGACGGCGCCACCGAGAATGCCCGGTGCGCCAGCATGGTTTCCCCCTTCGGCGACAGCAGGCTCGCGCGCACGTCGAACAACGTCCGGCTGGACTGCGGCGTATCGAAAACCTGGATCAGTTCGTCGAGGTCGATGCGCAGCCGGCAGCCGCCTTCGGACTGCGAGGGCTGACGGTTGAGCGCCCGCTCGATGAGCTCGGCCGGCGGCGCCGCCCAGCGGCTGTCGACATAGGCGTTTCGCTCCATGTCCCCCGCGTACAAAAGCCGGTAGGAGATGGCCGGCCCCGACAGCCAGGCCGGCCCGCGCACGCCGACGCCGGCGATGGCGAGCTCGGCAGGCTTCCACGCCACCGCGACGGAGCCGAGGTCGTAAGTGGCGCGCTCCGCCTGGCGCACGTTGGCGGCGCAGCCGGCGAGCAGCAGGACGGCGATCACGAGCAATTTGGGCATGTCATTTCCCCGCGGAAGGTGGCGCGGCGAAGCCGGGCTCGCCCGGTCCGGGCCGCGGCGGCGGCGGACCGAACAGCAGCGACTGCGGCCGCTCCTCGATGCTTTCGAGAACGCGATTGAGCTGGCGCGAGTTGTCGCCGAGCTGCTTCACCAGCAGATCTATCGATGCGTCTTCCCGATTCTCGCCCAGCAGGCGCTCGAGTCTTTGGGAGGCCGAGGTCATCGTGGCGAGCAATTGGCGCGCTTCCGTCGCGAGCGGCCCCGCTTCCGCCGACGCCTTTTCGACCCGCGCCAGCGTCGCATTGATGCGCCCCACGTTCTCGTCGGAGAGGGTCTTCCTGAGGGCGGCAAGGATGGGCGGCAGTTCCTTGAGGCTCTCCGACGCATCGGCAACGTTGTTCAGCGCGCGCGACAGGCTGGCGGCGTTCTTCTCGTCGAGCACGCGGTTCAGCCGCGCCGTCAGCTCGCCCACCTGGCCGAGAATGTCGCCGGCCTTGTCGCTCAAGGTCTCCATCAGGCCGGGCTTGAGCGCCAGCCGCGCCGGATGGTCGTCGTCGTTCGGCAGCAGCTCCGGGTTGCTGCCGTCGTCGTCGATCTCGATGTAGGCCAGCCCGGTGATGCCCTGGTGGCCGAGCCTCGCGACCGACGCGCGCGTGAGCCGGAAGCGCGGATCGATGCTGATCCTGACCAGGATGATGCGCGGATCGGCCGGGTCCTGGTAGATGCTCTCCACCTTGCCGGCGCGGATGCCGCGGTAGCGCACCTGCGCCTGGACGTTGAGCCCGGTGACGTTGCGGCGCGTCTCCAGCAGGTAGATGTCCGAATCGCGCTTGTCGCCGAAGTACAGCACGGCAAGCACGGTGGCGACGGCCATGGCGATGACGAAGATGCCGGCGGCCAGGGCGTGGGCGCGGTTTTCCATGTTCAGTTTCTCCGCTGGTGACCGACTTGCGACCGCCGAGGGCGACGGGGGGCGTTCCGGTGCAGTAGCCGGCTGGCGACCCGCCGGGGGCGACGGGGGATCGCCGACGCTCCGTGTCCCCCGGCCCGGATGAGGCAAAGGCCCGGGCCTCCTCCTTTACCTGCGCGTCGGCGATCCCCCGCCACCCTCGGCTCGACGCTGTTGCTGTTGGTACCGGGCGGCAACCACCGTTCCCGGGCCGATGGGGTGCCCTGCTGCACGCAGGTAAAGGAGGAGGCGGACGCCTTATCGCCCTTGTCCGCCGGGGGGCGTAGGCAGGGTTTCGCGGAGCACTGCTCCGCGCTGCCGAAGCCGGCGCGCTGTGCAAAGCGCGCCG
>DASVZI010000041.1:0-20951 GCA_036391735.1 Rhodocyclaceae bacterium | reverse complement strand
CGAGCGGACCCTGGTGCGGCGCATCGTCGTGAAGCACGGCAAGGACGTGCTGGTGCTCGATCCGACGCGCGCACCCGACCGCTATGCCGACAACAACTGGAGCGGCCCCTACGGCACCTGGCTGCAGTGGACGCAGGAGCCGACCGCCGCGCGCAGCGAGCCGGTGCGCACGCTGTGCCACGTCTTCACCGAGCGTCCGGTCTATCGTCCCGAGGAAAAGGTCTACATCAAAGGCTTCGTGCGCCAGCGCCATCGCGGTGTCATCTCGGCGGTGAGCGGCGAAGGAACGCTGGTCGTCGAGGGTCCGGACGGCCTCAACTGGCGCTACCCGGTCAAGCTCTCGGGACAGGGCAGCTTCGACCACGTGTTCGACGAGGCGACGGCGCCGACCGGTCCCTACCGCATCCACTTCGAGCATCGCAACAACCCGAACTGCGGCGACGTCGGCATCCTCAAGGAAGCCTATCGCACGCCGGAGTTCGACCTGCGCCTCTCGGCACCCGACCAGGTGCCGCTCGACCGCGAATTCAAGGTGCAGCTCGCCGCCCAGTACTACGCCGGCGGACAGGCCGCAGAGCGCCCGGTGCGCTGGCGCGTGACGCAGTTCCCCTACGCCTGGACCCCGAAGACGCAACCCGGCTTCTTCTTCTCCTCCGACGGCCGCTTCTCGGGACGCGAGCGCTTCCAGGGCAGCGCCGCCATCGAGCGCGAGGACCGCACCGACGACAAGGGCGGCGCGACGCTGACGCTGAATCCCGCCACCGAGCCGACCGGCCAGCCGCGCAGCTACGTCGTCGAGGCAACCGTCACCGGCGCCGACGACCAGACCGTCACGACCACGACCCGCGTGCTGGCGCTGCCGGCCGTCGTGCTGGGGCTCAAGACGCCGCGCTACCTCGAGCGCGCGAAGAGCGTGACGCCGCAGCTGATCGTCGTCGGGCCCGACGGCAAGCTGGTCGACAAGCAGGAAGTGACGGTGCGCCTCATCAAGCGCGAATGGCATTCGCACCTGCGCGCCGGCGACTTCTCGCAGGCCGAGGCCAAGTACATCAACGAAGTGGTCGATCGCAAGGTCGCCGAGCGCAAGGTGACGAGCACCGCGCAGCCGCTTTCGGTGCCGTTGCAGCTCGAGGGCGCGGGCGTGTACCTGGTGGAACTCGAGACGCAGGACCGCCTGGGTCGTGCGCAGACCGTCGCCGTCGACTTCTATGCGGGCGGCGACGAGCCGGTCAGCTGGTCGCGTCCGCCCAGCGAGGTGTTCAAGGTGACGCCGGACAAGGCCACCTATGCGCCGGGCGAGACCGCGCACCTGGTGCTCGAAAGCCCGTTCCAGCAGGCCGAGGGGCTGGCGATCGTGGAAGCGCCGGACGGCAACCGCTACCAGTGGTTCAGCGTGAAGCACGGCGCCGCCACCTTCGATCTGCCGATCCAGAAGCACTTCGTGCCGCGCCTGCCGGTGCACTTCGTGCTGATGCGCGGCCGCGTGCCGGGCGCCGGCCCGGTGGCCGGCGGCAAGCTCGACCTCGGCAAGCCGGCGACGGTCGCGGCGACGAGTTGGGTCGTCGTCGAGCCCGTCGAGCACCAAGTGACGGTGGCGCTCGACAACCCGACCAAGGCAAGACCCGGCGAAACAGTCGACGTGAAGATCACCCTGACCGGGCGCGACGGCAAGCCGGCCGCCGGCGAGGTGACGCTGTGGCTAGTCGACCAGGCCGTTCTGGCGCTCGGCAAGGAGCAGCGGCTCGATCCGATTCCCGACTTCATCACGCCGGTCACGTCGCGCGTCGCCATCCAGGACACGCGCAACCGGACGCTCGGCATCCTGCCGCTCGACGAGCAGCCGGGCGGGGACAAGGCCCTCAAGGAAGCCGGCGACGACCTGATGGACAAGGTGACGGTGCGCAAGGAATTCCTGTCCGTGCCCTACTTCAACCCGAACATCCAGGTCGGCGCGAACGGCGTGGCGACCGTGCGCGTCAAGCTGCCGGACAACCTCACCAACTTCAAGCTGCGAGCCAAGGCCGCCAGCGGCGCCGATCGCTTCGGCGTCGGCGTCGGCCAGGTGTCGGTGCGCCTGCCGGTGATCGTGCAGCCGGCGCTGCCGCGCTTCGTGCGCCCCGGCGACCGCTTCACCGCGGCGGCCGTCGGCCGCATCGTCGAAGGCCCTGGCGGCGCGGCGACGGCCGACATGCGGGTCAAGGGCGTCGAAGTCAGCGGCGCAACCCGGCGCTCGCTCGACCTCAAGCCGAACATCCCGCAGCGCATCGAGTACCAGGTGACGGTGCCGACGCCGCCGGTCTCGCCGCAGGGCGAAGTCAGCTACGAGAAGGTCGGCTTCACCGTCGCGGTCGAGCGCACGGCGGACAAGGCGCGCGACGCCTTCGAGGTGCAGTTGCCGGTGCGCGCGGATCGCACCAAGCTCACGCAGCGCCAGCTCATCGAACTGAAGCCCGGCCAGAGCGCCGAGCTGCCGGAGATCGCCGAGCCGGCGCGCGCCGGCAGCCTGCGCCGCTCGCTGGTCGCCTCCGACCAGCCGGCGCTGGTGAAGATGGCGGCGGGGCTTTCGTTCCTGATGAGCTATCCGCACGGCTGCACCGAGCAGCGCGTCTCCCGCGCCCGCGCCTACCTGGCGATGAAGGAGTTCAACCAGCGGTTGAAGAAGGACGGCCAGGACAAGGAGCTCAAGCGCGTCGTCAATGAGGTGCTGACCTGGCTGCCGGGCACCATCGACGCCAGCGGCCTGGTCTCCTACTGGCCCGGCTCGCCCGGCTACGTCTCGCTGACCGCCTGGGTGACCGAATTCCTCGTCGAGGCACGGAACGCCGGCTTCGCCGTCGATCCCGCCATGCTCGATCGCCTCACCAACACGCTGCGCCAGGCGCTGCGCTCCGACTACCAGCGTTTCATCACGGGCGAGGCGTATACCGAGCGGGTGATGGCACTGCGCGCCCTGGCGGCCGCCGGCAAGCTCGATGGCGCCTACGTCGCCGAACTGTCGCGCCGCAGCGAGACGCTCAACCTCGAGTCGAGCGCCGAAGTACTGCGCCTGCTCTATGTTTCCAACGAGCAGGCGGCCATCACCAAGGCGGGGCTGGCGAAGAAGGTCAACGACGGCGTGGTGACGCGCCTGCACCAGGGCCGCGAGATCTACGGCGGCCTGCAGGAGAACGCGAGCGCGCGCAACGGCCTGATCCTGCCGAGCGAGACGCGCACGCTGGCCGAGGTGACGCGCGCCGCCGCCGCCAACCCGAAGGCCGACCCACGGCTGCCGATTCTCGTCGATGCGCTGGTGACGCTGGGCCAGGGCGACGGCTGGGGCTCAACCCAGGCCAATGCGTCCGCCATGCTCGCGCTCGCCGACGTGCTGAAGGGCAAGACGGGCAAGGGCGAAGCGCAGAAGCTGGTGATCGTCACGGGCGGGCAGTCCCAGGTGGTGGAGGTCGGCGGCGCGAATCCGGTCGTGCAGATCGGCAGCAACAGCCCGGCGAAGATCGGCCTGCACTCGCAAGGCAAGCAGCCGCTCATCGTGCGCGCCGAGACGAGCTACCTGCCTCAGGCGCTCGGCTCGCAGGCGCCGTCGGGCGCCACCGGCTTCATCGTCGCCCGGGAGATGCTGCGCCAGCGCAGCGCCGCGGAACCGGCCGACAAGCTGCGCCTCGATGCACCCGGCAAGGTCGTTCGTCTTGCCGTGGGCGACGTGGTAGAGGAACACGTGGAGGTGGTCAGCAATGCCGACCGTACCCACGTCGCCGTCGTCGTGCCGCTGGCGGCGGGCCTCGAGCCCCTCAATCCGTCGCTGGCGACCGCGCCGCCCGAAGCGAAGCCGACCGGCACCCTGACCTCGAAGCCCAGCTACGTGGCCTATCTCGACGACCAGGTCGCGTTCTACTACGACCGGCTGCCGAAGGGCACGCACCACTTCTACTTCCGCACGCGGGCGACGGTGGCGGGTCAATTCACGCAGCCGCAGGCTCGCGCCGAGCTGATGTACGACGAGGCGGTGCATGGCGAGTCGCCCGGTGCGCGCATCGAGGTTGCACCGAAGTAGCGAAAGCCTTTGTCCCTTTTCACGGAGAACGCTCAATGAAGAATCTGGTCGCCATGCTCGCCTTGTCCGCCGTCGTCTGTCCCGCTTTCGCCCAGAAGCCCTGCGAGGACCTGAAGACTGGATGAAGCATGATCAGATCGTCGCCGCTGTTCGCCCCGCTTCTCGCCCTTGCGGCCCTTGGCCTGCTCATCCTGGCCCGCCGATACGGGAAGCCCGGCAAGGCCCTTCACCCTCTTCGGGTCGCCGCCATGGCACTGGTGGTCCCGATACTGTACGTCGCCGACTGGCACCGGCGCGAGGTCGATGGAGAAGTCATGACCGATGCCGGCATCCACGCGGCATCGGGAACGAGCATATCCCTGACGCAAGGCGCTGCCCTGGCCTCGCTCGCCAGCCAGACCAAGCCCGCCATCGAGGACTTCTTTCAGCGTGAGGACCGGCTGCCGCGCGGCTCGGAGGCCGGCTCGCTGCCACCGGGCGCAAGGCTGCTGGACAACGGGGCGCTCGAACTGTCCGTGGACGGCCAGTCGGGTACCGCCGTGCATTGGCGACTATCCCCGAACGCCGGCAATATCGGCTGGACCTGTGTGACTCGCACCGTCTCCAACATCGCGGATTACCTGTCCGGCTGCCGTTACGATCCGTCCTTCAAGGAGGACCAGCCGATCGTCACGGAATACGTGGTGGAGGATCGTCTCCATTTCCGGCTTGGCATGTCTGACAGAAATGGCCTGCAGCACGGCGATGGAGCCAAATTCGCCGCCATGGTGGCGGCGCTTGCAGGCCGCCGGGTTCAGGACATCCAGATTTCCGGCTTTGCCGACCCCAGCGGCCCCACCGAGGGCAATGGGCACCTCGCCGAGGCCCGCGCGCAAACCGTGCGCGAACTCTTCGTCGCCGCAGGCGTCGATCGCTCCCTCATCGGGATGCGCGTCGTCGGCGTCGATCCCGCAGCGCCGCCTCATTGCCTGGCACTGAAGTCGAGGCAGGAACGGAGCGACTGCCTGTCGCCAAGCCGGCGAGTGGATTTCAGGATCAAGGCGAGACGAACGCTATGAGGCGTCTGCGCGGCCCACGCCTCGCCATCCTCGCGGCGCTCGTGGTCATCATCCTCGTCGCCCTCGCCATCGACGCCGCGCGTCTCGACCTGCGCGGCCCGCCGCCCTCCTACCTGCTGCTCGATCGCAACGGCCGCTTCATCGCCGAACTGGCCGAAGACGGCGAGGAGTACGGCTACTGGCCGCTGCAGGAACTGCCGCCGCGCGTGGTGGCGGCGGCGCTGGCGCTGGAGGATCGGCGCTTCGACAGCCATCCGGGCGTCGACCCGCTCGCCATCGTGCGGGCGGTCGGACAGAACGTAAGCAGCGGCCATCGGGTCTCCGGCGCCTCCACGATCGCCATGCAGGTGGCGCGCCTGCTGCAGCCCGAGCAGCGCAGCTACTGGAACAAGCTGCGCGAGGCCTGGCACGGACTGGTGCTGACGCTGCGCTACGGCCGCAAGGACGTGCTCTCCGCCTACCTGCGGCTGGTGCCGTATGGCAACCGCATCCACGGCATCGGCTACGCGGCGCGCCGTTATCTCGACAAGCCGGTCGCGGACCTGAGCTGGGCCGAAATCGCCTTCCTGTCGGCCATCCCGCAGGCGCCGACGCTGATGAATCCCTTTCGCGAGGACGGCCGGCGGCGCGCCATCGCCCGCGGCCAGCGCATTCTCGAGCAACTGCGCGACGGTGGCGTGCTGACCGCCGCGGAGTTCGAGATGGCGCACGAGCAGATCGCCGATCTGCGCATGCCGCCGACACAGCCTCGGCCGGCGAACGCGCTGCACGCGGCATTCAAGCTGCGCCAGGTGCTGGCCGGCACCCCGCGCAGCGGATCGGAGCCGTATCGCGTCGTCACCACGCTCGATCTCGGGGTACAGGACGTGGTGAGCTCGGCAGCCGGCGCGGCCGTGGCCGAGTGGGAGAGCCGCGGCGCCGGCAATGCCGCGGTCATCGTCGTCGACCGCCAGAGCAACGGCGTGCTGGCCTGGCTCGGGTCCACCGACTACTTCGCCAAGGACCAGGCCGGCGCGCTCGATTACGCGCAGACGCCGCGCTCGCCGGGCAGCACGCTGAAGCCCTTCTTCTACGCGCTCGCCTACGACGAGGGCAAGATCACGCCGGCGACCATCCTCGACGACCTGCCGGCGGTCGCCGACGGCATCGTCAATGCCGACAAGACCTACCTGGGTCCGCTGCTGCCGCGCCAGGCGCTGGCCAATTCGCGCAACGTGCCCCCCGCCCGGCTGCTCAACGACATCGGGCTGCACGAGGGCTATGGCTTCCTGCGCGAACTCGGTCTGCACGACAACGAGTTCGACGCCGAGCACTACGGCCTCGGCCTGGTGATCGGCGCCATGCCTGTGACGCTCGAGCATCTGGTGCAGGCCTACACGGTGCTGGCGAACGACGGCCGCTGGCGCCCGTTGGCCTGGACCGCCGACCAGCCGGATCGCTCGCGCCGCCTGATCTCCGAAGGAACCGCGCGCCTGGTGACGCTGCATCTTTCCGACGCCGGCGCGCGGCTGCCGAGCTTTCCGCGCATGGGCAGCACCGAGTATGCATTCCCGGTGGCGCTGAAGACCGGCACTTCCCAGGGCTTGCGCGATGCATGGACGATCGCCTACTCGCGGCGCTACCTGATCGGCGTATGGATCGGCCATCCGGACGCGCGACCGATGCACGAATTGACCGGCGCCAGCAGTGCCGCCGAACTGGCGCGGCGCATCCTCAATCGCCTGCACGGCGACGAGCGCCAGGGCTTCGCCGACCTCGCCTTTCCGCCGCCCGAAGGCTACCGGCCCGTTCGCCTGTGCGCGCTGAGCGGGAAGCGCGCGACGCCTGCCTGCGACCTGACATTCCAGGAATGGTTCAAGCCCGGACAGGAGCCGCAGCAGGACGACGACGCCCATCTGCGCCTCGCGGTGGATGTACGCAACGGACTGCTCGCCCACGCCGGTACGCCGGCGCGCTACGTCGAGCGGCGCAGCTTCGTGAGTCTGCCGGCGCGCTACGCAGAGTGGGCCGACCAGGCCGGCCTGCCACGCCCGCCGGCGCAGGTCAGTCCGCTCGGCGCGGCTGCCGCGATCGCGTCAAGCCGAACCGCGACGACGCCGGCCCGCTTCAGTCAAAGCGCCTCCAGCGTCACGCTTCGCGTTCGCGCGCCGGGCAACGGCGTGAAGCTTCTGCGCGATCCCGCGCAGCCCGACGAATACAACACCATCGCACTGCAGGCGGAAGTGACGCCGCCGCTGCGCGAGGTGCTATGGGTGGTCGACGGCAAGCCCTACCAAGTCGCGCCGTATCCATACACGGTACGCTGGCCGCTGCGGCCGGGGGACCACACCATACAGGCGCGCAGCCCGCTGGCCCCCGAACTGTCCGCCCCCGTGCGCATCCACGTCGAATAGCGGGGACGCTCAGAAAGGCGGCGCGCATTCGATGCGCAGCAGCGCACCGGTTTCGGGATGCTCGAATTCGATCCGGCTGGCGTGGAGCATCAGGCGATTCGCCTTGGCGCAGGATGCCGGCGTGCCGTAGAAGTCGTCGCCGAGGATGGGATGGCCCATCGCTTCCATATGCACCCGCAATTGATGCGAGCGCCCCGTCACGGGCTCGAGTTCGATGCGCGATACCGCCTGCGCCGGGCCGACGTCGAGCACGCGGTAGCGGGTAAGGCTGGGCCGGCCCATGGCGTGATCCACCTTCTGCTTCGGACGGTTGACCCAATCGGCGCTGATGGGAAGCGCGATCTCGCCCGTCGGGGCAGCCGTCCAGCAACCATTCACCAGCGCGTGGTAGCGCTTGTGCACCTTGCGCTCCTGGAACAGGATGCTGAGCTTGCGCTGCGCATCGGCTCCGCGTGCCATCACAACGATGCCCGACGTGCCCATGTCGAGGCGATGAACGATCATGGCATCGGGAAACTCGGCCTGCACCCGCCGCGACAGGCAGTCTTCCTTGCCTGCACCCCGGCCGGGCACGCTCAGCAACCCGCTTGGTTTGTCGACGACGACGAGTCTTTCCGAGACGTGGAGAAGGGAAAGTCCGCGGTGTGCGGGCGGGCAGTACGGTGTGGATGCCATGCGGCGGATCGGAACGAGCACGACGGAAGTTCTTGGAGGCGCGACCCAGAATCGAACTGGGGTAGACGGATTTGCAATCCGTTGCACGGCCACTATGCGATCGCGCCTAAAACCTTGTCCAGCCTGCGTTTCAGCAAAAAGGGGAAAGCGTTGCGCTTTCCCCCGGAATTCTGGAGCGGGAGACGAGTCTCGAACTCGCGACCTCAACCTTGGCAAGGTTGCGCTCTACCAACTGAGCTACTCCCGCAGAACGGAGGCGAATTATATCTTCCCTTCGTCTGCTGTCAACGCAGCGAGCAAATTTTTTTCGCCAAATGCCATAAGCATAATCATACGCGGGCACGCTCCGCGATCGCCGGCCACGCGCGACGCAGGTAGTAGCCCATCGACCACAGGGTCAGCACCGCCGCGACGTAGATCAGCCAGGTGCCGATCTCCTGCGGTTTCACCGCTCCGATCGGATCGTGGAACAGCAGCAGCGGTATGGCGATCATCTGCGCGGTAGTCTTCAGCTTGCCGATGAACGAGACGGCGACGCTGCGCGCGGCGCCGATCTTCGCCATCCACTCGCGCAGTGCCGAGATCGTGATCTCGCGGCCGATGATGATGAAGGCCACGACGGCGTCCACACGGTCGAGCTGCAGCAGCACCACCAGCGCCGCGGCAACCATCAGCTTGTCCGCCACCGGATCGAGGAAGGCGCCGAATGCGGAGGTCTGCCCGAGCTTGCGCGCGAGCCAGCCGTCGAACCAGTCCGTGATGGCAGCCACGGCGAAGAAGAACGTGGCGGCGAGATTGCGCTCGGACGGCGACAGCCAGGGGCCGGGCAGATAGAACACGCCCACCACCAGCGGGATCATCAGTATGCGTGCCCAGGTCAGCTGATTGGGAAGGCTGAACATCCTCTCGGTACCGCGTCCTCGGTTCGTCTCAATGTAATGCGTCGTAGATTTCTGCTGCCAGCTTCCGGCTGATCCCTTCGACCCGCCGCAGATCTTCCACGGTGGCCGCCATGACGCCGTCGAGGCCGCCGAAATGAGCCAGCAGCTTGCGGCGCCGCGCCGGGCCGATTCCCGGCACCTCCTCGAGCTTCGAGCGGCCGCGCGCCTTGGCGCGGCGGGCGCGATGACCCGCGATGGCAAAACGGTGAGCCTCGTCCCGGATTTCCTGGATCAGGTGGAAGCCGGCATTGTCGGGCGCCAATTGTAGCGGCTCCGTCCGGCCATGGACGAACAGCGTTTCCAGGCCGGGCTTGCGTTCTTCGCCCTTGGCGACGCCCACGGTCGCGAGATGGTCGAGGTTCAGTTCCGCCAGCACCTCGCGGGCGACGCGATGCTGCCCCTTGCCGCCGTCGATCAGGATCAGGTCCGGCGCGACGCTTTCCCCGGTCGCCACCTTCTCGTAGCGGCGTGTCAATGCCTGTCGCATGGCGGCGTAGTCGTCGCCCGGCTCGATGCCCGAGATGTTGAAGCGCCGGTAGTCGCTCTTGTTCATGGCGCCATCGACGCAGACGACGCACGAGGCCACCGTTCCTTCGCCCATGGTATGGCTGATGTCGAAGCACTCGATGCGCGCAGGCGCCTCGGGCAATTCCAGCGCGGCGCGCAGCGCTTCCAGGCGGCCGCCGGCGCGCGCCTTGGCATGGCGGCGCGAGGTGATGGCCAATTCGGCATTCTTCTCCGCCATGTCGAGCCACGCGCGCTCCATCTCGTTGCGCGGCGGCGCGACGTTCACCTTGCGATCAGCGAATACCGCCAGGGTCTCCTCGCCCAGCTCGCCTGCGATGACCAGCCGCGGCGGCGGCGGATGATCGAGGTAGTGCTGCTCGATGAAGGCCGCCAGCCCTTCGGCGGCGTCCGCCTCGCCATCGCCCGCCTTGGGGAAGAACGCGCGGTCGCCGAGGTGCAGGCCGCCGCGCACCATCGCCAGGTTGACGCAGAGTTCGCCATGCACGACGACCGCAGCCAGGACGTCGGCATCCTCCTCGCGCGTCGAGCTGACGTATTGCCGATGCAGCACCGCCTGCAGGGCGCGCACCTGGTCGCGCAGCGCCGCGGCTTCCTCGAAGCGCAGCGCCTCCGATGCCTGCTGCATCTGTTCCGTCAGGCGTTCCACGACCTCGCCCTGCCGCCCGCGCAGGAACAGTTCGGCCATGCGAACGTCGCGCGCGTATTCCTCCGGCGACACCAGGCCGACGCAGGGGCCCTTGCACAGATGGATCTGGTGCAGCAGGCAGGGCCGCGAACGATGTGCGAACACGGCGTTCTCGCAGGTGCGCAGCAGGAAGGTCTTCTGCAGCAACAGCAGGCTTTCGCGCACCGCGCCACCGCTCGGGAAGGGACCGAAGTACTTGGCCCGCTTGTCGAAGGCGCCGCGATGGAAGGCCAGCCGCGGCACTTCGTCGCCGGTCAGCGCGATGTACGGATAGGACTTGTCGTCGCGGAACAGGATGTTGTACTTGGGCGCGAGCTTCTTGATGAGCGTGTTCTCGAGGATCAGCGCCTCCGCTTCCGAGCGCGTCGCCGTGATCTCGACGTTCGCCACCTGCTGCAGCATCAGGCTGATGCGCGGGCTGTGGCCGCCCTTCTGGAAATATGTCGACACGCGCTTCTTGAGGTTCTTCGCCTTGCCGACGTAGAGCACCTGGCCTTGCGTCCCGAGGAAGCGGTAGACGCCGGGCGCCTCGGTGAGCGTCTCGAGGAAGCGCTTGGCGTCGAAGCCCGGCGCGTCAGCCGAGTTCGGCGCGGACGGCGCGGAAGACATCCTGGAATCCCTCGGCCGTCAGGCGGCGCGTCTGGGTGTTGTAGCGGCTGCAATGGTAGCTGTCGATCAGCACCTTGCCGTCGGGAAGTTCATGGCGCGCGGCGTGGCCGAAGGCGAAGGCGCTGGCCTTGAGTCCCAGCGCCATCAGCGCGGCCTTGTGGGCCACCTGCCCGAGCGCCAGCATGACGCGCACCTCGGGCGAGGCGCGCAGTTCGGTGGCGAGCCAGGCATTGCAGGTGCGGATCTCCGACGGTTCCGGCTTGTTCTCGGGGGGCAGGCACTTGACGGCGTTGCTGATGCGGCAATCGACCAGTTGCAGGCCATCGTCGACGGCCGCCCCGTCGGGCTGGTTGGAAAAGCCGAAGCGGTAGAGCGTCTCGTAGAGCAGGATGCCCGCATAGTCGCCAGTGAAGGGACGCCCGGTGCGGTTGGCGCCATGCATCCCCGGCGCCAGCCCGACGATCAGGAAGCGTGCGTGCGGATCGCCGAAAGGCGGCACCGGATGCGCATAGTAGTCGGGATGGCCGCTGCGGACTTCGGCGAGGAACTTGGCCAGGCGGGGACAGGCCGTACAGCGGTAAAGCGGGTTCATTGCGATAGGATACCGGGCCATGGCGGTTTCCTGCGACATTTTCTGCAAAGTCGTCGACAACTTCGGCGACGCCGGGGTTTGCTGGCGGCTGGCGCGGCAGCTGGCGCGCGAGCAGGGCTGGCAGGTGCGGCTGTGGATCGACGACGTCGCGCCGCTGGCGGGACTGCGGCCCGGCGTCGAGCCATTGTGCGAGCGCCAGGAGATCGATGGCGTCGAGGTCCGGCGCTGGACGCAGGTCTTTCCCGAGGTGGAACCGGCGATGGTCGTCATCGAGGCCTTCGCCTGCAATCTGCCGGAGTCCTACATCGCAGGCATGGCCAAGCAACCGCCGGCCTGGATCAACCTCGAATACCTGTCGGCCGAGGACTGGGTGCTCGGTTGCCACGGCATGGCTTCGCCCCATCCGACGCTGCCGCTCGTCAAGTACTTCTTCTTCCCCGGATTCGTCGAAGGCACCGGCGGCCTGATCCGGGAGCGCGACGCGGACTTCGGCGTCCGCCAGCCGGGTCCCGCGCTCGCGGTCTCCCTTTTCTGCTACGGGAATCCTGCCCTTCCGGCCCTGCTCGACGCCTGGGCAGCCGGCTCCGAGCCGATCCTCTGCCGCGTTGCGGCCGGCCTGCCGCAGCGCCAGGTGAAGACCTGGCTCGGCCGTGCATTCCCGGCCGGCAGCGATGCCCGCTGCGGCGCACTCTCCCTCGCGGCGCTTCCCTTCGTGTCCCAGCCCGCCTACGACCGCCTGCTCGGCGCCTGCGACCTGAACTTCGTGCGCGGGGAGGATTCCTTCGTGCGCGCGCAATGGGCCGAGCGGCCCTTCGTCTGGCAGATCTACCCGCAGGACGAGGGCGCGCACGAGCCCAAGCTCGAGGCCTTCCTGGACCGGTACTCGGCCGGCCTCGAGGACGTGGCGGCACGGGCATTGCGCACCTTCCACGAGGCATGGAACGGCGACGGCGACATCGCCGCCGCGTGGCGGGCGATGCGCCCTCACCTGCCCGCACTGACGGCGCATGCCGGACCCTGGGCGCAGCAGATCGCCTTGCCGGGCAATCTTGCCGAAAACCTGGCGAAATTCAGCCTGGAACGGATATAATCCCGCGTTTTCCGCATTCCAGCTCCAGGACGTCTCATGAAAACCGCACAGGAACTCCGCTCCGGCAACGTCATCATGGTCGGCAACGACCCGCTGGTGATCCAGAAGGCCGAATACAACAAGTCCGGCCGCAATGCCGCGGTCGTCAAGTTCAAGTTCAAGAACCTGCTCACCGGCACCCCCTCCGAGGCGGTTTACAAGGCCGACGACAAGTTCGAGCAGGTCGTGCCCGATCGCAAGGAATGCACCTATTCCTACTTCGCCGACCCGATGTACGTCTTCATGGACGCCGAGTACAACCAATACGAAGTCGAGGCCGAGAACATGGCCGACGCGATCCCCTACATCGAAGACGGCATGCCCGTCGAGGTGGTGTTCTACGAAGGCAAGGCGATCTCCGTCGAGATGCCGAACTCCGTCGTGCGCGAAGTCGTGTACACCGAACCCGCCGTCAAGGGCGACACCTCCGGCAAGGTCATGAAGCCCGCCAAGATCAGCACGGGCCTCGAACTGCCCGTTCCGCTGTTCGTCGAAATCGGCGACAAGATCGAAATCGATACGCGCACCGGCGAATACAAGAACCGCGTCAAGTAAGGCGACCCGGTTCCGGAAAAAGGGCGGCTGCGGCCGCCCTTTTCTTTTGGTCTCCGCCTAAGCCAGTCGCTCTGCCGCCGCACAACCCGCCTGGTAAGCGGGATGCTGCTTGAGGGCTGCCGGACCGGGTGCGGACCCGGTGGGCATCAGCCGCTGGACGCGCTGCGCGCGCGGCACGTCGAGCTTCGGCCGCCAGCGCTGCAACAGTTCGCCGACGGCGTCCGGCGCATTGCAGACGAGCAGCATGTCGCAGCCCGCATCCCAGGCGGCATCGGCGCGCGCGACGATGTCCCCTGCCACGCTGGCGCCCTCCATCGAAAGATCGTCGCTGAAGATCACGCCGTCGAAGCGCAGCTCCTCGCGCAGCATCTCGAGCCAGGCGCGCGAGAATCCGGCCGGCTTGGTGTCGACGTCCGGATAGATGACGTGGGCGGGCATGACGGCGTCGAGCTTTAGCGCCCGATAGGGCCGCATGTCGCTGGTGAGCCTGGCCAGGCTGCGCTCGTCGACGGGAATGGCGACGTGGGAATCGGCCTGGACCCAGCCGTGGCCGGGGAAATGCTTGCCGCAGGCAATCGCGCCGGCGTCGCGGAGTCCCGCGATCAGGCTTCCCGCCAGTTCGATCACCGCATGCGGGTCGCGATGGAAGGCGCGATCGCCGATGACGCCGCTGCGGCCCCAATCGAGGTCGAGCACGGGCGCGAACGAGAAATCGACGCCATGCGCCCGCAGTTCCGCAGCCAGCACGAACCCGAGGGCCCGGGCAGCCTCCTTGGCAGCCTCGGCATCCTCGTCCCACCAGTCGCCCAGGCGCCGCATGGCGGGCAGCCGGGTGAAGCCATCGCGGAACCGCTGCACCCGGCCGCCCTCGTGATCGACGGCGATCGGCAGCCTACGCAGCGCATGGATGTCCGTGCACAGCGAGAGCAGCTGGACGGGCGACTCGTAATTGCGGCTGAACAGGATCACGCCGCCGACGAGGGGATGGACAAGCCGTTCGCGATCGAGATCGCTGAGACGCGTCCCAGCGATGTCGATCATCAGGGGTCCCATGAAGCTCATGTCTTCTCCACGATAACGAAGGCGACGGCATAGTCTCGCTCGTCGCTGAGGGACAAGTGGGCCGTAAGGCCGCGCTCGTCCATGTAGTCGCCGAGGATGCCGGCATAACCGAACTCCGGCTTGCCGTGCGCGTCGTGCCGAACGGCGATCGCCGGCAGCGTCACCGGCGCGCGCACGCCCAATCCGAGGGCCTTGGCGAGCGCCTCCTTGGCGGCGAAGCGCTTGGCGAGAAAGCGCCCCGGATGGCTGCTCGCCCGGCAGTCATCATGCTCCTCGGGTGCCAGCAGCTTGCACAAGGCATTCTCGCCGTGCCGCTCGTACATCCGCTCGAGCCGCGCTACGGCGACGATATCCGTGCCGATGCCGAAGATCATGTCTCCACGTCCGTGGCGCCGCCCGCGGCCTCCCGCATCAGGCGCTTCATCTCCCGAACGGCCTCGCGCATGCCGACGAAGACGGCGCGGCTGACGATCGCATGGCCGATGTGCAGCTCCCTGACGCCCGCAAGCCGGGCGACCGGCTGCACATTGAAGAAGTTGAGCGCGTGGCCGGCGTTGAATCGCATGCCGAGCGCGCGGATGGCTTCGCCGGCGTGCCGGATCTTCTCCAGTTCGGCCACCACCGCCGGGCTTTCGGCGTCGCGCCCGCGCTCATGGAAAGCGTGGGCATAGGGGCCCGTGTGAATCTCGCAGACGCGCGCGCCGATGCGTGCGGCGGCTTCCACCTGCGGCAGTTCGGCGTCGATGAAGACGCTGCTGACGATGCCGGCATCGGCGAGCCGGGCGACGGCGGCCTTCAGCTTCGCCTCCTGCCCCGCCACGTCGAGGCCGCCTTCGGTGGTGATCTCGTGGCGGCCCTCCGGCACCAGCATCGCCATTTCCGGCTTCAAGCCGCAGGCGATGTCGACCATCTCGTCCGTCGCGGCCATTTCCAGGTTCAGCTTGACGTGTGTCAGGTCGCGCAGGCGACGCACGTCGTCGTCCTGGATGTGTCGGCGATCCTCGCGCAAATGCACGGTGATGCCGTCGGCACCGCCGAGATGGGCCTCCACCGCCGCCCACACGGGATCCGGCTCGTAGGTGCGGCGCGCCTGGCGTATGGTTGCGACGTGGTCGATGTTGACGCCGAGTTCGATCATAGTTCCTGTAGCTCCACAAAAACGCGCCGCGATTGCAGCGGCTGCCCGCCAAGGTAGTGCGCCATCAGTTGCCGCATCAGCGTCCTGCTCTCGATCAGGGTGCGAGGATCGTCGTAGTTGTCGGCCGCAAGATCGAGCAGGGTTTTGCCCGAGAACGTGGGCAGTCCCTCGTCGCCGCCAGCGGGCACGGCGCCCCGCTCCACCAGGTAGAGGTACTGGCCCTCGGCGCGGACCGGCTCGCCGCTGCCGGCTTCCCGGTCGAGCGCCAGCCCGTAGCCGAGCTCGCGCAGCAGCGTCTTCTCGAAGCGGCGCAATTCCGCCGCTTCCGCCGCGCCGCGCGCAAGCGCCGCAAGGGCGTCGCCATAGGCATCGAACAGCGCCGGGTGCGCGTCTTCGCGGGGCACCAGCTTGAGCAGCAATTCGTTCAGATAATAACCGAGCAGCAGGCATTTGCCGGTGAGCAGCGGGAGTCCCCCCAGCCATTCCGCCTTGGCCAGCGTCCTGACCTCGCCGCCGCCGAACCAGGAAAGCTCCAGCGGCTGGAATCCGATCAGGACGCCGCGCAATGCCGAACGCGGCCGCCTCGCCCCGCGCGCCAGCAGCGCGAGGCGGCCATGCTCGCGCGTGAAGACATCGAGAATCAGGCTGGTTTCGCTGTAGGGATGCGCGTGCAGCAGGTAGGCCGCCGCGCCGTCGACGCGCTGCTTCGCAGCCATTGCTTCCTCTATTCGTAACCGAGAGTCTTCAGCGCGCGCTCGTCGTCGGCCCAGCCGCTCTTCACCTTGACCCAGGTCTCCAGCCAGACCTTGCCGCCGAACAGCCGCTCCATGTCCTTGCGGGCATCCGAGGACATGCGCTTGAGGCGCTCGCCGCCCTTGCCGATGACGATCGCCTTGTGAGCTGCCTTGTCCACGATGACAGCAGCGTGGATGCGTCGCAGGTTTCCTTCCTGCTCGAACTTCTCGATTTCGACGGCCATGCCGTAAGGCAGTTCCTCGCCGAGGTTGCGGAACAGCTTTTCCCGCAGCAGTTCGGCGGCGAGAAAGCGCTCGGGACGGTCGGTGATGTCGTCTTCGGCGAAGATATGCGGCTGCTCCGGCAGGTAGCGCGCCGCGGCCTTCAGCAGTTCATCCACGCCATGCCCCTTCTCGGCGCTGAGCGGGACGATCTCGGCAAACGGATACTCGGGCGCGACCTTCTCGATGAACGGCAGCAGCAACGCCCTGTCGGCCAGCAGGTCCGCCTTGTTGATGACCAGCACCACCGGATGGTCCTTCGGCAGCAGGCGCACGATGTCGCGCTCGCCGGCGCCCCAGCGCCCGGCTTCGACGAGGAACAGAACAACGTCGACGTCCGCCAACGCCTGCGTCACGCTGCGGTTCATCAGGCGGTTCAGCGCGTTCTTGTGCGTGGTCTGGAAGCCCGGCGTATCGACGAAGACGAATTGGCAGTCGTCGCCGCCGACGTCGCTCGTCAGGATGCCGCGCACCTGGTGGCGCGTGGTCTGCGCCTTGCGCGACGTAATGCTGACCTTCGCCCCGACCAGCCGGTTGGTCAATGTCGATTTGCCGACGTTCGGACGCCCGACCACGGCCAGGGTTCCCGTGCGGCAGGTGCTCATTTGCCCGCCTTCACGAAAGCCAGCGCCGCCTGCGCTGCAGCCTGCTCGGCACCGCGGCGGCTGCTGCCCTGCCCCCGCACTCGGATGCCGAGCGACGGCAGCGTGCATTCGACGTCGAATTCCTGTGCGTGCGCCTCGCCCCGCGTGGCGACGAGCAGGTACTGGGGCAGCGGCAGCTTGCGGCCTTGCAGTGCCTCCTGCAGAGCGGTCTTCGGATCCTTGCCCGGATCCCTGGGGTCGAGTTCATCGAGCAGGGGCTGGTAGAGACGCTCCACGACGACTTCAACCCCGTCGAATCCGGTATCGAGATAGATGGCGCCGAGCACGGCCTCCAGCGCATCGGCAAGGATGGACGGCCGCCGGAAGCCCCCGCTCTTGAGTTCGCCCTCTCCCAGGCGCAGATAGTCGCCGAGCTTCAGGCGGTCGGCGATGTGCGCCAGCGATTCCTTGCGCACCAGATTTGCCCGCTGCCGCGACAGCTCGCCTTCGTTCAAGGCAGCGAAGCGCCGGTAGAGCGCGGCGGCGATGACGCAGTCGAGAACCGCGTCACCGAGGAATTCCAGGCGTTCGTTGTGCGGCGAACCGAAGCTGCGGTGCGTCAGTGCCTGCTGCAGCAGGTCCGTGTTGGAGAAGCTGTATCCGAGAGCCGCTTCGAGGCGCGCAACCGGGATCACTTCGCGGAGGAACCCTCGAAATCGAATACCAGGCTGACGGGAGCGAACAGCGGAATCTTCTTCGAGTAGGCAAACGAGATGACGACCGTACCGCCTTCCTTCGAGATATCGAGGTCCTCGCCGCCAATGGCGGTGATATTGTCGATCTGCTTGCGCTTGTCGAAGTCGCGGCGGATTTCCACCACGCTCCCCTCTCGCGAAACCGGGTCCTGCGCAGTCGCCTTGACCACCTTCACCACGGCCAGGTATTCCTCGAGGACAGGCGCCACCTTGATGGCGAGCAGGGCCACCAGGGCCAGCAGCGCGCAGATGACGATCAGGCTGATGAGAGTGACGCCCTTCTGTCTCTTAATGGTCTTGGCGGTCATCGAAACGATCCTATGCGTTGCAGGTCGCTGAAATTGAACCAGATGAAGAAGGCTTTGCCAACGATATTCGCATCGGGGACGAAGCCCCACACCCGGCTATCCTGAGAGTTGTCGCGGTTGTCGCCCATCATCAGGTAATTGCCGGGCGGAACCACGCAGGTGAACCCTTCGCTATTGTAGTGACAATTGTCGCGGAACGGGAACTCCATCGGCTGCACGACGTATGGCGGCGCCTCTTCCTCGATGAGGATCTGGTGTTCGACGCTGCCGAGGGTCTCGAGATAGCGCGGCGTGACGATCATGCGGTCCTTGTCCGTGTAATCCTCTATGCGGCGCACCGGCATAGGCTGTCCGTTGATGGTCAGCCGCTTGTTCAGGTATGCCACCTTGTCGCCCGGCAACCCGACTACGCGCTTGATGTAGTCCTTGGACGGATCGACCGGCCAGCGGAAGACCATGACGTCGCCGCGCTGCGGCGAGCCGACCTCGATGATCTTCTTGTCGATCACCGGCAGCCGGATGCCGTAGGTGAACTTGTTCACGGCGATGAAGTCCCCGACCAGCAGCGTGGGAATCATGGAACCCGATGGAATCTTGAACGGCTCGACGACGAAGGATCGCAGCACGAAGACGATCAGGATCACCGGGAAGAAGCTTGCCCCGTATTCGACCCAGAAGGGCTCCTTGGCATCGGCCGGGCGGCGCTTCCGGAACACGTAGCGATCGGCAATCCAAAGTACGGCGGTCACCACCAGCAGCACGAAGAGTATCAGTGCGAAGTTCAAATTCATGTCGTTTTCCGGTTCCGCCTATTTGTCGCCTACCCGCAGCACGGCCAGGAAGGCCTCTTGCGGAATCTCGACGCTGCCTACCTGCTTCATGCGCTTCTTGCCGGCCTTCTGCTTCTCGAGCAGCTTCTTCTTGCGCGTGATGTCGCCGCCGTAGCACTTCGCCAGCACGTCCTTGCGCATGGCCTTGACGTTCTCGCGCGCCACGATGGTCGAGCCGATGGCCGCCTGGATCGCCACGTCGTACATTTGGCGCGGGATCAACTCGCGCATCTTCGCCGCCAGTTCCCGGCCGCGGTACGGGGCATTGGCGCGATGCACGATGATCGACAGCGCGTCCACCTTGTCGCCGTTGATGAGTACGTCCAGCTTGACGACGTCCGCGGCGCGGTACTCCTTGAAGTCGTAGTCCAGCGATGCGTAGCCGCGAGACACCGACTTCAGCTTGTCGAAGAAGTCCATCACGACTTCGGCCATCGGCATGTCGTAGGTCAGCTGGACCTGACGGCCGTGGTAGGCCATGTTCACCTGCGAGCCGCGCTTCTGCTCGCACAGCGTGATGACGGCCCCGAGATAATCCTGCGGCACGAAGATCTTGGTCGTTATGATCGGCTCACGGATCTCGTCGATCTTCTGGACGTCGGGCAGCTTCGAGGGATTCTCGACTTCGATCACCGTGCCGTCGCGCAGCAGCACCTCGTACACCACCGTGGGGGCCGTAGTGATGAGGTCCTGGTCGAATTCGCGCTCGAGCCGCTCCTGCACGATTTCCATGTGCAGCAGCCCCAGGAAACCGCAGCGGAAGCCGAATCCCAGCGCCTGCGATACCTCGGGCTCGTATTGCAGCGAGGCGTCGTTCAGGTGCAGCTTTTCGAGCGAGTCGCGCAGGCCGTCGTACTGGTTGGATTCGACCGGATAGAGGCCCGCGAAGACCTGCGACTTGATTTCCTTGAAGCCCGGCAGCGGTTCGGCGGCGGGCCGGTCGACCCGGGTCACGGTGTCGCCGACCTTGGCCGCCTTGAGTTCTTTGATGCCGGATATGACGAAGCCCACCTCGCCGGCGGAGAGGGATTCCCGCGTCATCGACTTCGGCGTGAATACGCCAACCTGGTCGCAGAGGTGCACGGCGCCGGTCGACATCAAGCCGATCTTGTCCTTCGCACGCAAGGTGCCGTCGACGACGCGAACCAACATGACGACGCCGACGTAGTTGTCGAACCACGAATCGATGATGAGCGCCTTCAGCGGGGCCTCGGGATCGCCCTTGGGCGGCGGAATGCGGGCGATCACGGCTTCGAGGATGTCGTCGATGCCCATGCCGGTCTTGGCGGAGCAAGGCACGGCGTCGCTGGCATCGATGCCGATGACGTCCTCGATCTCCTGGCGCGCAGTCTCCGGATCCGCCTGCGGCAGGTCCATCTTGTTCAGCACCGGCACCACTTCGACGCCCAACTCGATTGCCGTATAGCAGTTCGCGACGGTCTGCGCCTCGACGCCCTGGGAGGCGTCGACGACCAGCAAGGCGCCTTCGCAGGCCGATAGCGACCGGCTCACCTCGTACGAGAAGTCGACGTGTCCCGGCGTGTCGATCAGGTTCAGGTTGTAGCGTTGCCCGTCGCGCGCCACGTACTGCAACGCCGCCGTCTGCGCCTTGATGGTGATGCCGCGTTCGCGCTCCAGGTCCATCGAGTCGAGCACCTGGGCCTCCATCTCGCGGTCCGACAAGCCGCCGCAGCGCTGAATGATCCGGTCGGCCAGGGTGGACTTGCCGTGATCGATGTGGGCGATGATGGAAAAGTTGCGGATATGCTGCATGGACGGAAATAAAAAAGGTGCTGATTCAGCACCTTGGGGGCACGAGCGAGGCCCGGATTCTAGCGGATTCCGCTCAAATATTCACGCACTTTCACGGCGTCGAGGAAGTAATGGCAGAGTTCTCTGCCCTCGGCTTCCAGCACCGGCACCAGCTCGTCGTATTTCGCTTCCAGCTCTGGATCGGAGTCGACGTCCACGACCTCCACGGAGAACGAATACTCGCCGCGCAGTTGTTCCAGCGCGGCGCGCATATCGTCGCAAAGATGGCAGTA
>DASVZI010000040.1:0-31731 GCA_036391735.1 Rhodocyclaceae bacterium | reverse complement strand
GGCCTCGGCGGCGCGCCGCTTCACCTGGCTGGTCGACGTGCTCTACGACCATCGCGTCAAGCTGGTGGTGGCCGCTGCCTGCAAGGCGGAGGAACTCTACCGCGATGGGCCGCAGGCGGAGGAGTTCCAGCGCACGGTGTCGCGGTTGATCGAGATGCGGTCGCATGAATACCTGGCGAGCGCGCATAGGCGGTTCGAGACCCACGACGAGTAGCTTTGTCTTGTGGCGCTGACGCGGGCGACGGGGTGCCCTGCTGCGCTCCGTGTCCTCCGGCGGACAAGAACGATAAGGCGTCCGCCTCCTCCTTTACCTGCGCGCAGCAGGGTACCCCATCGCCCGAGTGTGGCGCTTACTGCGCAAGGCTTCGAGCCGCGGGTGGCGGGGGAGTGCCGCCGCGTAGGTAAAGGAGGAGGAGGCCGCGCCAGCGGCCGACGGGGGACACGAAGCGGCGGCACTCCCCCGTCGCCCGTGGCGGTCGTAAGCCAGTTGACCTACGGAATCAGTACAGCCGCTCCCTGCAACCGTCCCTCGCGCAAATCCGCAAGCGCATCGTTGGCCAGCAACAGCGGATAGCGCCGCACAGAGGTCTCGATTGCAATTCGATCCGCCAGTCCGAGAAACTCATCCCCATCCCGCCGCGTGAGATTCGCCACCGACTGCACGCTGCGCTCGCCCCACAGGATCGAATACGGAAACGAGGGTATGTCGCTCATGTGGATGCCGGCGCAGATCACCTTGCCGCCCTTGTGCGCGGCGCGCAGGGCCGCCGGCACCAATGCACCGACGGGCGCGAAGATCAACGCTGCGTCGAGCGGCTCGGGCGGCATTGACTCGGAGTCGCCGGCCCACGCAGCGCCAAGCGTGCGCGCGAACGCCTGGCTCTCGGCATCGCCGCGGCGCGTGAAGGCGAAGACCTTGCGGCCCTGCGCCACCGCCACCTGGCAGATGATGTGCGCAGCGGCGCCGAAACCGTAGATGCCCAGGCGCGTCGCCTCGCCCGCCATGGCGAGCGCGCGGTAGCCGATCAGTCCGGCGCACAGCAGCGGTGCCAGCGTCGCCGCATCGCCATGCTCCGGCAGCGGGAAGCAGTAGCGCGCATCCGCGGTCGCATGCGTCGCATAGCCGCCGTCGATCTGGTAGCCGGTGAAGCGCGCGTCGTCGCAGAGGTTCTCTCGGCCGCTGCGGCAATACTCGCAATGGCCGCAGGTCCATCCGAGCCAAGGCACGCCGACGCGCTGTCCGATGCGCAGCGTGTCGACGCCTTCGCCGAGCGCGTCGACGCGACCGACGATTTCGTGGCCCGGTACGATCGGATAGCGGATGGCGGGCAGTTCGGCGTCGACGAGATGCAAGTCCGTTCGGCACACGCCGCAAGCCTCGACGGCGATGCGGATTTCTCCGCGCAGAGGCGTGCGCAGCGCGAGAGGCACGGCCCGCAAGGGCTTGCCCGGCTCGCTCAATTGCATGGCATAGGGCGTGCTGCGCATCCGATCATCTTAAGTCACGCGGCGCAAAAAAGTCGACGCGGGTGCGGTGGACTTTTTCACAAATGCTTCGGCTAGAATCGGCTCGCGACAACCCAAGGGGACGCCAATGCTTCAAGTCGGTCATCCTGCGCCCGAGTTCACGCTGCCAGATGCGGACATGGAACTATTCGACTTCTCCTCGCTGCGCGGCAAGCATCACGTGGTGCTGTTCTTCTACCCGAAAGACGGCACGCCCTACTGCACCCAGGAAGCCATCGAGTTCTCCGATCACGAGCAGGAGTTCCAGCAGCTCGGCGCGGTGATCCTCGGCATCTCGCGCGACGACTGCATCGCCCATGCGGAATTCGCCGACAAGCACGGCATCTCGGTGCGGCTGCTGTCCGATATCGACGGCAAGGTCGGCCACCAGTACGGCGTCTACCACTACAAGGAGCACAACGGCCAGAAGAAGCTGGCCTCGATCCGTTCCACCTTCGTGGTCGACAAGCAAGGTATCATTCGCCATGCGCTCTACGACGTGAATCCGAAAGGCCACGCCGCCGAGGTTTTCCAGCTGGTCAAAGGATTGAACAACTCATGCAAGTCGGCAAAGACTCCGTCGTAACCCTCGATTACCGCGTCACCGATCTCCAGGGCAATCTCGTCGATGAAGGCGAGCAGCCGCTGGTCTATCTGCACGGCGGCTACGGCGGCATCTTCGCCAAGATCGAGGAGACCCTGCAGGGCAAGGCGCAGGGCGAGCACTTCGACGTCAAGCTCGAGCCCGAGGATGCCTTCGGCGAGTACGATGCCGAGCTGGTGCTGATCGAGCCGCGCAGCCTGTTCCCCGACAACATCGAGGTGGGCATGCAGTTCGAGCGCGCCGGCGAGGAAGGCGAGGAGGACGAGCTGTTCACCATCACTGACATCGCCGAAGACAAGGTCGTGGTCGACGGCAACCATCCGCTGGCCGGCATCGGCCTGGTGTTCTCCTGCACCATCTCCGAAGTGCGCGCGGCGACGGCCGAAGAGATCAGCCACGGCCACATCCACGGCCCCGGCGGTCACCAGCACTGACGCGGCGGCGCGGGCGCGCCGCCGGTTTCCCGATTCCTATTCCGCGAGCTTCTTCAGCTGGTAGAGGCGCTCGAGCGCCTCGCGCGGGCTGAGGCTGTCCGGGTCGAGATCGCGCAGCGCGTCGACGGCTGGATGCGGCGGCGTTTCGACGGGCGGCGGCAGCGCTGCGAACAGGTCGCTTTGCGGACCGGCGGCGACTTCCCGGTTCTCCAGCCGCGCCAGATGGCGCTTGGCGTCGCGCACCACGCTGCCCGGGATGCCGGCCAGCGCCGCCACCTGGATGCCGTAGCTCTGGGATGCCGGGCCTTCCTCCACCGCGTGCATGAAGACGATCTTGTGGCCGTGCTCGACGGCGTCGAGGTGCACGTTGGCGCATTCCGGATAGTCCTGCGACAGCCGGGTGAGCTCGAAGTAGTGGGTGGCGAACAGCGTGTAGGCGCGGTTCTTCTCGATCAGGTGGCGCGCGATGGCGAAGGCGAGCGCCAGGCCGTCGAAGGTCGAGGTGCCGCGGCCGATCTCGTCCATCAGCACCAGCGATCGGTCGGTGGCGCCGTGCAGGATCGCCGCCGCCTCGGTCATTTCCACCATGAAGGTCGAGCGGCCGGAGGCGAGATCGTCGGCCGCCCCGATGCGGGTGTAGATGGCGTCGAGCGGGCCGAGGCGGCAGCGCGCGGCCGGCACGTAGGCGCCGCAATGCGCCAGCAGCGCGATGAGCGCCGTCTGGCGCATGTAGGTCGACTTGCCACCCATGTTCGGGCCGGTGACCAGCAGCAGGCGGCGCGTGGCAGCCAGGAGCAGGTCGTTGGCGATGAAGTCGTCGACCTGGCGCTCGACCACGGCATGGCGGCCGGCCTCGATGTCGACGAGGCTTTCGTTGCAGAACTCCGGCTGCACATAATCGTAGCGCAGGGCGGCCTCGGCGAACGCGCCGACGCCGTCGGCGAGCGCCAGGGCGCGGGCGATGCGCTGCAGCTCGGGAATGAAGCGCCCCAGCTGGTCGAGCACTTCCTCGTAGAGCCGCTTCTCGAGCGCGAGCGCGCGCTCGTTCGCCGACAGCGCCTTGTCCTCGAAGGCCTTGAGCTCCGGTGTGATGTAGCGCTCGGCGTTCTTCAGCGTCTGGCGGCGCCGGTAGTCGTCGGGGATTCGGTCCGCGTTGGCGTGCGTCACTTCGATGTAGAAGCCGTGCACCTTGTTGTACTCGACCTTCAGGCTGGCGATGCCCGTGCGCTCTCGCTCGCGGGTCTCGAGTTCGACGAGGAAGGCGCCGCAGTTGGACTGCAGGGCGCGCAGCTCGTCGAGCTCGGCGTCGTAGCCGGCGTTGATGACGCCGCCTTCGCGCAGCATCGACGACGGTTCGGCCGCGATGGCGCGCGCGAGCAGGGCGCTGCAGTCTTCAGGCGCGGCGAGGTCGGCGGCGATGCGGGCGAGCAGTTCGGCCGGCGCGTCATTCAGCGTGGACGCAAGCTGCGGCAGCGCGGCCAGCGTGTCGCGCAGCGCGGAGAGGTCGCGCGGCCGGGCGTTTCTCAGTGCGATTCGCGCGGTGATGCGCTCGACATCGGCCACCGGCTTCAGGGCGGCACGCAGCGCGGCCAGGCGGCCGCCGTCGAGCAGCTCGGCCACGGCAGCGTGTCGCGCGGCGGCGGCTGCGCGATCGGCGAGCGGATGATGGAGGCAGTGGCGCAGCCAGCGCGAGCCCATGCCGGTCAGGCAGGTGTCGAGCAGCGACAGCAGCGTCGGCGCGGGCTGGCCGCGCAGCGTCTCGGTGATCTCGAGGTTGCGGCGGGTGGCGGCGTCGAGCCGCAGGTAGCTGCCCTGGTCTTCGGCGACGAGGTTCGTCACGTGCGCCAGCGTCTGCATCTGGGTGGCGCGCGCATAGCCGAACAGCGCGCCGGCGGCCGCCAGCCCGAGCGGCAGTCCTTCGATGCCGAAGCCCGCCAGGTCGCGCGTGCCGAAATGCGCGCAGAGGTCGCGTTCGGCGGAGGCGGCGTCGAAGTGCCAGTCGGGCAGCCGCTTGACGATGCCGGCCAGCGGCAGCTCGCGGCGGGCGCCGTCGGGCAGCAGCAGTTCGGCGGGGCGCAGGCGCTCGAGCTGGGCCGGCAGGGCGGCGAGCGGCGCCTCGGAAAGACGGAACTCGCCGCTGGCGAGATTCAGCCAGGCAAGGCCAATGCGCTCGCGCTCGATGGCCAGCGCGGCCAGCAGGCTGTCGGACTTCTCGTCGAGCAGGCTGGCGTCGGTCAGCGTGCCGGGCGTGACGATGCGCGCGACGGCGCGCTCGACCGGCCCCTTCGAGGTCGCGGGATCGCCGATCTGCTCGCAGATCGCCACCGATTCGCCGAGCTTGACCAGCTTCGCCAGGTACTGCTCGACCGCGTGATGCGGCACGCCGGCCATGGGAATCGGCTTGCCGGCCGACTGGCCGCGCGCCGTCAGGGTGATGTCGAGCAGGGCCGCGGCCCGCTCGGCGTCCTCGAAGAACAGCTCGTAGAAGTCCCCCATGCGATAGAACAGCAGCTTGTCCGGATGCGCCGCCTTGAGGCGCAGGTACTGCTGCATGACGGGGGTGTGGCTCTCCAGGCCAGTCGCCTTGACGTTCATTCCGATTACCGCTGCTGCGATCGAGGGGATGCATTGTAAGTCCTGCCTGCCGATCGGACCATTCCGATCCCGTATCTGCAACCCGGGCGGGCGATGAGTGTCGAATCGGGCATCTGCATCACGGGGAATTGGACATGAAAACCTTGCATGGAATATCGGCATTCGTTGCCGCGGTGGTGTTGGCGACTGCGACGGGCTGCGCCAGCACGCGCACCCAGGAGAGCACCGGGCAGTACTTCGACGACGCAGCGATCACCACCAAGGTGAAGACGGCGATCTTCAACGACCCGAACCTGAAGGTCAATGAGATCGGCGTCGAAACCTACAAGGGTGTCGTCCAGTTGAGCGGCTTCGTCAATTCGTCGTCCGACATCAACCGGGCGATCGAGGTGGCACGCAGCGTGCCCGGCGTCAGGAGCGTGAAGAACGACATTCACGTGAAGTAGGCGTTCGTGAAGGTGGCATCATGAAATCATTGATCGGCGTCCTGGCCGTCGCATTGGCGGCCGGGCTGGCAGGTTGCAGCGGCATGACGCCGCAAGGGCGCGATACGGCCATCGGGGCCGGTGTCGGCGCGATCGGCGGGAATGCGCTTACTGGCGGCAGCACCGCCGGCACGCTCGGCGGCGCGGCGGTCGGCGGCTACATCGGCAACCGGTACGGCAAGAACCGCTGACGGCCGGCCGCGCGGCTAGTAGCTATAGCCGTTGTGGCTCTCGCCGTGGCAGGACAGGTAGCACTTGCGCGCTGTCGTGTCGATGTAGAGCTTGGCGGTGGCGCCGGTGCCGACGGCCCTGACGTCGGTGGTCGCCATGTTGATGAGCCGGCTGTTGTACTGCGCGGTTCCCTGCGCGGCGCTGATGCCGTGCGGATCGTGGCAGGCCTTGCAGCCGTAGCGCAGGTGCTCCGAACGGTTATGCGGCGCCTCGCGCGCGACCACCGACTGGCTGTGGCACTTGTAGCAGAGGTCGCCCGCGGTCGCCGTGCCGGTCAGCGCGTGGGGGCGCTCGAGCAGGCTCGCGTTGGTCGAGCCATGGGGACCTTTCGGACCTGTGCCGCCCGCGGCGGGACCGGCGTTGTTGTTGTGGCAGTCGCTGCATTTCAGGATGCTCGAAACGGTCCACGGGGCGATCAGGCTCGGCACGTTGGCGCTGCGGCCGGGGCCGATCACCGCGTGATGCGAGGGGTTGCCGGCGGAGAATTCCAGGCGCGTATTGGTCTGGACGATCTGGCGTGCCACGGTCGGCGCCGGCTGGCCGGTGCTGTCGGCATGGCAGCGGAAGCAGATCTGGTACTCGTAGTTGACCGGCTTCACTTCCAGGCCGCTGGCGTCGATGCCGCGCACGCCCGCCAGCGAGCCGGGCAGCGGGCCGGTGCCGCCGTTGCTTGCGTGCGGGTTGTGGCAATCCTGGCATTCGACGTGCCGCGCCTGGATGGTGGCGGGTTCGGCGGCGTCGTGCACGCCGGTCGTCCTCGCGACCGGGTGGATCGACAGCTTGGTGAACTCCGCCTGGACGTTCTTGGCCGCGACGTTTCCGTTGTGGCAGGCGTTGCAGTTGTCTTCCTCGTTCGGATAGTTGAGCAGCCATTTCCTGCCGCCCGCGGTGTGCGGACGGTGGCAGTTCTCGCAGCCGTTGGCGGCCACGGTCGCCCCGCTCGTATGGGGCCATGGATTGGCGCCGGCACCGTTCCAGGTCTTGGCCGAGAGCCGGTGGTCACCGGCGTTCCAGCCGTTCTTCAGGTGGCAGGTCACGCATAGCGCGGCACCCTGATTGGGCATCACGAGGAACTTGCCGTTGCGGTTGTCGTGCGCATCGTGGCAGGTCGTGCATTGCAGCTGGCCGCCGGCGTCCAGCTTCACCTTGCCGGTGAGCGTCGCCGGGTCCGCGAGTTCGCCGCGCGTCGCGGCGAGCGTCGCCGTATAGCCGAAGGAAACGGGATGATCGTCGGAGAGGTCGGTGCCGAGATTGCCGTTGCCGGCCGGCATGGTGCCGATGCCGCCCGCCATGCCGATCGCCGCCGGACGGCTCAGCACGCGGCCGATCGCCGTGGTGCCGTCGTGGCAGGATAGGCACAGCAGGGAAGCGCCGCTCGGCTGGCCGGCCCGCGCCAGCGAGGTCGAGCTGGTGTAGGGCGTGTAGAGGCTGCCGGGATCGGCACGATTCCACAGCGGTGCGACCGGAGAAGCGGCATGCGGCGCGTGGCAGAAGATGCATACCTGCGCTTCGCTGGACGCCTTCACGGTGCCGGGGCCGCTGACGGACAAGTTGTGCTTGGTGTTCGCGACGTCCGCCGCGGACGGCGCCGCGGCGCCGAACAGCAGTGCGCCCGCCAGCGCGACCAGGCGGAGGTTCATTCGTCGCCTCCGACATGGGCGAGCACCTGCACGCGACGGTTGTACGAGTCGGCGACGTAGATGAGCCCGGTCGCCTGGTCGACGAAAATGCCGGTCGGCAGCCAGAACTCGCCGCGTTCCTGCCCGATCTGCCCGATGGGCAGGAGCAGGCGGCCATCGCCGTCGAAGATCTGGACCGCATTGAAGAGCGCGTCGACGACATAGATGTGTCCTTGGCGATCGGTGGCGACTCCCTTGGGGCGCGCGGCTGCGCCGGTGCCGTTGCCCTGGCGTCCGAGCTTTCCCAGGAAGCGGCCGCCGGCATCGAAGACCTCGATCCGGTAGTTGAGAGAGTCCGTGGCGTAGAGGCGGTGCGGGGATGCCAGCCAAAGATAGGTCGGGAAGTTGAACTCGCCGTCGCCGGTGCCGCGCTTGCCTATCCGCTGGAGATGCTTGCCGGCGCGGTCGAATACCTCGATGCGGTGATTCGCGGTGTCGGTCACGTAGAGCCGCCCGCCGGACGCGTCGAAGGCGATGCCGGTGGGCTGCGCCGGGGGCGCGTCGAAGGCCAGCGGCACGGCATGCCGGGCACCGCGGGCGATCACCAGCACCTGGGCGAGCACCGAGTCGGCGACGTAGATCTCGCCGTCCGCGCCGCGCGCCAGTCCCACCGGCGACGGCAGCGGCGCGTCGTCGGGACCGCCGATCAGCGCGTAGTCGCCGCCGGCCGTGTCGAAGCGATGCACGCCGCCGGCGTCGGGATCGGCGACGAAGACGACATCGCCGTCGACGGCGACGGCCATGGGGCGGCGGAGGCGGGAGTCTTCCGCGCCGAAGAGGAAGTCCTTGAGCTTCGCCAGGAAGCCTTTCTGCAGGCCGAGGTCCTCGGCGCTGGAGAAGCTGCGCACGAAGCGCACGCGTGCCCGTTCGGGCGGAGCGGGCCACACCGGCAACGCTCCGGTGTCCGCCGCCCACGCAGCGACGGACAGCAGCAAGCCGGCCACCGCCGCTGCGGCCGACCTCGTTCGCCCGCTCACCAAAGCTCCCGCCTCGCCAGGAACTGGACCGCGGTTCGATTGCGGTCGATGCCGCCTTGGGATTCCCATGTGCGCTGCAAGGTGGCCGAGACGGTCAGCCGGCGCTGCTGCCAGCGGGCACCCAGCGAGAAGTCGCGGCGCTGCCTGGGCAGCACGCCGGCATCGTCGCGCTCTGCCGCCAGGGCGGCGTTCACATCGATGCCGAAGCGCTGGCGCGACCAGTAGCGCAGCTCGCCGGCGCGCAGGTTGGAATTCTGCAGCGGGATGTCGTAGTCGACGCGGACGCGGCGCCCGGAAAGACGGAAGAAGCCGAGGTCGAGGAGGGGTTCGTCGCTTTGGGCATACGCCTCCGCCGAGTAGCGCCGGAACGGCGAGATGGTCTCGCGCCGCTCCTCGCGTTCGAGCGCGCCGCCCAGCGTGGTGGCGATCCCGGAGTTCCACGGCATGTCGGCGCGCAGGCCGAAGACGTTGGAGCGCATCTCGTTGAGCGGAAAGGCGGGCAGGCCGGAGGTCAGTCGCGGCGTCGATTCGAGGCGGCGGTAGTAGGCGCTGACGAAGCGCGACAGGTTCCAGCCGAGATTGACGGTCTGGTCGAGCTGGCGATAGCTGTAGCTGCCACCCGTGTCGTAGGCGTAGTCGACCAGCACCTGCTCGCCGTCGAGGATGCGGCCGCCGATTAGGCGCTGGACGCGAGTCTCGGTGCCGACGACGAGCAGCGTGTAGTCGGCACCCTCGACGAAGAGCTGCGAGCGGCTGGCGTTGTAGACGTTGATGGATCCGGCGACGACGTAAGGATGCGCGAGCGCCACGTAAGCCGTGCCGGCCAGCGTCTGGAATTCTCCGATGACGCTCGATCGCGGCATTGCCGCTACCTGATCGTGGCGGTCCAGGCGGACGCCGTAGCTGGCCTGGCCGGTACCGACGGCCAGCGGCGCCTCGTAGCGCAGGCTGCCGTCGACGCCTTGCGACTGCGTGCGGAACTGGCCCTGGGTGCGGTTGTCGTCGGCGCGCAGGCCGGCGCTGGCCTGCAGCTGCTTCCCCAGCCAATAGGCGATCCCCGTAGAGCCGGCCTGGCTGACCACGTCAAGGACGCCCTGGCGGCTGTGCCCGTAACTGTAGGTGGCGAAGCTCTGCAGGGCGTCGCTCTGGCGCGCGCGGCCGTCGAGCATGAAGCGCAGGTTACTGAGCGCCGGTATCGACCCGTTCTGCATCGAGTAGCGCTGCGAGTCGACGCTGAACAGGTTGGTGAGATCGTATTGACGGTTGTCGCCGAGCTGGAGCCGGGTGTCGACGGAAAGCCCCTGGCTGGATGAATCGCTGGTTTGCAAGGGGAGATCCAGGCTGCCGCTGCGTGAGGCCTGGCGGCTCGACTGGTAGCGCAGCTGCGTCGAGCCGGCCGCGTCGTAGGAGCGCGTCGCCGTGAAGTTCACCTGGTCGGTACGGTCGTCGACCGAGCGGTCGGCGCCGCGCGCCTGCGTCTGGGAATGGAGGAAGCCGAGCTGCAGCGGCACGCTGATGACGGGGGCGCGCAGCGAGAAGTCGAAGCCGTAGCGGACGTTCTCCTGGGTCAGCACCTGGCCGGGGCCGACGGACACCGTGGGGTTCAGGTGGGAAAAGAACAGGTCGCCGCTGTACGGCTTGTCGCGCAGAAGGTTGGCGCGCGCCGTGAAGTTGTAGAGCAGGCCGCGCGCCTGCGCGGTGCCGCTGTCGCCGACGAAGCTCTCCCCATGCAGGATGGGTCCGCCGCCCAGGTCGAGCGTCATCAGGTTCGGATGGTAGACGTAGCTGTGCGTCATGGCGAAGAGTTCGCTGCGCCACCCCGACTGGGCCTGGCGAGAACGTGAGGCGCCCGGCTGGTCGACTCGCTGCTCGTCCGATGCATATTCGAGGCTGGCGTAGCCGTCGACGCCGGTGAGGCGGTACGGCGCGATTTCCTCCGCCGCCGCGCCGGTTGCCGCGATCAGCGCGGCGCCGGCAAGCGCGGCGGCGGGGCGGCCCATCATCGACGATGGCTGCCCGCGATCAGGACGCCGAGCGCGCGCCGGATTGGCCGTCGATCGAGTAGTCCATCCCCTTCATCTTGCCGAAGCCGAAGACGTCGACCTTGTTGGGACCGAACTGGCTGGCCACCAGGATCACGTATTCGAGCTCGAAGCGGGGATCGGCGAAGCGCCTGAAATCGGCGATGCCGTCGTAGGCGACGCTGACGCCGGCCGGGAGGTTGACGCCTTCGCCGCCCGACTCGGCCTCGCCGAAGAACATCAGCAGCCGGCCATCCTTGTCGAACATCTGGACGTTCTGGAATGCCGCGTCGCCGACCAGCATGCGTCCGCTGCGGTCGAACGCGATCCCCTTCGGCCGCGCGAAGCTGCCCGGCGAGGTGCCGACCTCGCCGTAGGTGCGCACCGCCTTGCCGTCCGGCGTGAAGCGCTGGACGCGGTAGTTGCTGGTTTCGACGACGTAGAGGTCGCCGTCCGGTCCCAGCGCGATGCTGGTCGGGTGGAACAACTCGCCTTCGCCCGAGCCCGCCTTGCCGAAGGAGAACAGCGTGCGCCCGGTTCGCTTGTCGAGCGCGTGCACCTGGTGGTGCGCGATGTCGGTGACGTAGAGGCGTTCGCCGACGATCGCCACGTCGACTGGCCGGTATTCGCCGACGGCGCCGTAGGCGCGCAGGAAGCGATCGGCCGCGTCGTAGACCAGCACCTGCTCGCGCCCGGTGTCGGTGACGTACTTCGTGCCGTCGGCGTCGATGCGGATGTTGATGGGACGCTTGAGGCGCCCGCCGCCGGGACCAGGCATGTACGACAAGGAACGCTTCGTCAAGTCGAAGACGGCGATGTTGCCGGCACCCGTGTCGGCGACGTAGACCTTGTGGTCGTGCAGCGCGACGCCGTAGGGCTGGCTTAGCTTCTGTCCGCCCTTGTCCTCGCCGACGATGAAGTCGGCGAAGCCGTCATGCTCGGGCGCGAGATCGCGCTCGCTGGCGATGGTCGTCAGGTACTGAATGCGCGGCGCGTTGGGCAGCGGCGGATAGAAAACGGGGCCGCGCGCGATCGGGCGCTCCTTTTCCGGCTGCGCCGGACCTCCAGTGCAGCCCGCGAGCAGCGCCAGCGAGGCGGCGCAGGCCATCGCCGCGATGGGCTTGGACAGCTTTTCTAGCATCTTCATGGAAGTCTCCTCTGTTGGGGGAGGGGGGCGCCGCTTGACTACTTGTTGTGGCAGGCGAGGCAGATGCGGCTGCCCGAGGGATCCACCTTCACCAGTCCGGTGCCGGCGCCGCCCACCGTGAACGTGTTGTGCACGTCGTGGCAGGAATCGCATTCGAGGCTGCCGCCGTAGAGCAGCACGGCGTTGATGGTGCCGGTCTTGGTCTGCGAGCCCGATCCGATGGTTACCGTCTTGGTGGCCGGGTCGAACAGCGAGCCGTCGGCATTGGCGAGCGCGGTGTTGTAGATGAAGCCGAAGGGGTGCGAGCCCTTGAGGTTGGTGCCGAGGTTGTTGGCGTTCGAGATCATGGTGGATCCGGTGACGCCGCCGAAACTGTTCACCGCCACCGTGCCGTCATGGCATGACAGGCAGAGCTTGGAACCGCCGCCCGGCTGTCCGACCGTGGCGTTCATGGTCGGGCTGCTGTAGAGCGTGTAGCTGGCGGTCGAGCTGGCATGGTTCCAGAGCGGCGCGTTGGTGATGGTGGTATCGGTCTTGTGCGGCGCATGGCAGCCGACGCAGATGCGCCCGCCCGACCATGCCTGGGTGGTGAAGTCGTGCGCGGACCCGGTGATGGTGCCGGCCAGCGCCGGTAGCGCAGCGCCCATGATGAGGACGCCGAGCGCCCGCGGTACAGCCGTAGGTATCAGATTCATTCCGCATTCCCCCCAATTGAACGATCGGTTCCGCCAAGACATCCGGCATATCGAATGTGGCGCGAATATTCGGGGTTCATGGAGGGCTGCGGCCACTGTCGTGAACGACCGACACTAGGTCGTCGCCGGTGCTTCTCCTAGGATGCCGTCCTACGCGGAACGCAGGCGCCGATGCGCCGGACATGGGAGGGAAGCGCTATGAACGTGGATACGACGGCCGGCGTCTGCCCGGCAGAGCTGCCGCGCGCGATGCCGCGCGTGGCGCGGTGGATCGGCGCCGTCGCCTGGCGCCTCGGCTTGCTCGCGATGCTCGGTGCGGCATGGGTGGTGAGCGGCGGAGCCGTCTATACCTCCTCGTCGGAGCTGGGCTACTGGCTCGGCGTGGCGGGCGGCAGCCTCATGGCGCTGCTGCTGCTCTACCCGCTGCGCAAGCGCTTCCGCGCGCTGTCGGCGCTGGGTCCGCTGCGGATATGGTTTCGCCTGCACCTCTTCGGCGGCATCGTCGGGCCGCTCGTGATCCTGTTCCACTCGACATTCCGCGTCGGGTCCTTCAACGCCGGCGTCGCCCTCGGCTCGATGCTGCTGGTCGTGGCGAGCGGCATCGTCGGTCGCTACCTCTATCGCAAGATCCACAACGGCCTCTACGGCAGCCGTGCCAGCGCAGCGGAACTCGAACGCGCACTGGCGCGGCAACTCGAAGCGCTGAAGCCGACGCTGGCCGAGGTTCCGCTGGTGGCGCGCGAACTCTCGCGCTACGCGGCCCTGGTGGCGCATCGCCCGGACGGACGGGCGATGCGCGCCTGGCACTTCGCGTCGCTCGGCGCGCGGCGCCTGGCGGCAGGATGGCGCGTGCGCCGCGCGATCGGGCGGTACAGCGAGGATCCGTACGGCGTCGTGCACGGCCCGCTGCACGACGCCGCCGACACGCTGGATGACGCGCTGGCCGCGATTCAGCGCAGCGCCCAGTTCGCGACCTATGAGAGGCTGTTCTCCCTTTGGCATGCCGTGCACATTCCCTTCCTGGTTCTGCTCGTCATTACCGCCGTGGTCCACGTGCTTGCGGTGCACGCTTACTAGCCTGGTGCTGGCCTTCTTCGCAGCAACTTCGCAGGCGCAGAGCCTGGAATCGGCCGTCATGCCGGGGCCGGTGATCGCGGCGCATGCCGATGCCGAGCACGAGTGCGCGAAGTGCCACGTGCGCTTCGATCGCGCGGCGCAGAAGCGGCTCTGCCTCGATTGCCACAAGCCGGTGGCCGCCGACGTGGCTGCTGCCACCGGTTATCACGGCCGCAGCCGCGCGCGCGGGAAGGATTGCCGCGACTGCCACACCGAGCACAAGGGGCGAGCTGCGCGCATCGCGGCCTTCGACGAGCAGTCCTTCGAGCATCGCCAAACGGATTTTCAGCTGCGCGACAAGCATGCCGGGGCGGCCTGCAGCCGTTGCCATCGCCCGGCCGCACCGTATCGCAAGGCGGCGCTCGACTGCCACGCCTGCCATCGCGACGACGACATGAAGAAGGGTCACAAGGAGCAATTCGGCCAGCGCTGCGACCGCTGCCACGATGCGCGCGGCTGGAAGCCGGCGCTGTTCGATCACGATCGGGATACGCATTACCGGCTGGTCGACCGGCATCGGGAGGCCAAGTGCGCCGATTGCCATCGCGGTCCGCTGTTCCGCGAGGCGACGCCGACGCGCTGCGTCGCCTGCCATCGCGGCGACGATCCCCACCGCGCCTCGCTCGGCGACAAGTGCGACAAATGCCACAGCGCGAAGGGATGGAAAGGTGCCAGCTTCGATCACGCTGCGACTCGCTTCGCGCTGCGCGACAAGCATCTCGCGGCGAAGTGCTCGGCCTGCCACAAGGAGAAGGGGCGCTTCGATGGCCTGCAGCTTGCCTGCATTTCCTGCCACGAGCGCGACGATCGCGAGAAGGGCCACCGCGGCGACTACGGGCGGAAATGCGAAAGCTGCCACAACGCCAAGGCGTTCAAGCCCGCGACGTTCTCGCACGACCGCGACGCTCGCTTCCCGCTGGCCGGCAAGCACGCCAAGGCCGCTTGCGGCGCTTGCCACAAGGGACCGCTCTACGGCGCGAAGACCAAGTCCGCGTGCTACGAATGCCACAAGGATCAGGACGTCCACTTCGCCACCTACGGCCTCGATTGCGCCGTCTGTCACGTCGGCGAGGATTGGCGCCGGATCAAGCCCGACGCGCCCCTGCCCGATGGGGCGCGTCGGCCGGCGGCGGGAACGAAGCCATGACTGCGCTGCTGTGGACCGCCTACGCGGCGCCGCTCACCGCGGCGCTCCTGCTGCACGTGCATCGCCGGCGCCGGCGCGAGCGGCACGGCAGCGCCGTGTGGCGCGAGGCGCAGGCGGCTGGCCTGACCGAGCCCGCAAGCCTCCATCCGGTGGTCGACGCGGCGAAGTGCTGCGGTGCCGGCGCCTGCGTGGCCGCCTGCCACGAGTCGGCGCTGGGCTTCGTGAACGGCAAGGCGTGCCTGGTGAATCCGACCCGCTGCATCGGCCATGGCGCTTGCGCCGCGGCCTGCCCGGTCGACGCCATTACGCTGGTATTCGGCACGGCCAAGCGCGGCATGGACATTCCGCAGGTGAAGCCGAACTTCGAAACCAACGTCGGCGGCGTCTATATCGCCGGCGAACTGGGCGGCATGGGCCTGGTGCGCAAGGCCGCCGAGCAGGGGAGGCAGGCGATCGAATCGGTCGCGAAGGCGCGGCGCCGCCATGCCGACCTCGACGTCGTCATCGTCGGCGCCGGCCCGGCCGGCCTGACAGCGACCCTCGGCGCCATGGAGAAGAAGCTGCGGCACGTGACGCTCGAGCAGGAGGACTCGCTGGGCGGCACCGTCTATCACTATCCGCGCAACAAGATCGTCATGACCCAGCCGGTGGTGTTGCCGCTGGTCGGCAAGGCGAAGCTGGGCGAAATCTCCAAGGAATCCCTGCTGGCGTTTTGGAAGGACATCGTCGACCGCGTCGACATGAAGATCGACTTCGGTCATCGCGTCGAGCAGGTCGTGCGCGACGAGGACGGCTTCGTCGTCAAGACCTCCCGCGGCGAATTCCGCAGCGCGGCCGTGGTCCTGGCGATCGGGCGCCGCGGCACGCCGCGCAAGCTGGGCGTTCCCGGCGAGGAAAGCGCGAAGGTGGTCTACCGCCTGATCGACGCGGCGCAGTATCGCGGCCGCCATGTGCTGGTCGTCGGCGGGGGCGACAGCGCCATCGAGGCGGCCCTCGCGCTCGCCGATGAGGCGGCCGGCACGGTGACCCTGTCGTATCGCGGCGATGCCTTCGGGCGCGTCAAGCCGAAGAACCGCGAGCGGATCGAGGAGGTCAAGGCTGCGGGGCGCGTCGAGGTCGTGCTGTCGTCGAACGTGCTGCGCATCGACGAGGCGAGCGTCGAGCTGGAATGCGGCGGTGCAATACGGCAATTGCCGAACGATGCCGTGATCGTCTGCGCCGGTGGCATACTCCCGACTCCGATGCTCAAGGAAATGGGCATCCAGGTGGAAACCAAATTCGGAACCGCGTGACATCGAGGAAGCCCATTACGTTCGTCAATCCTTACCCCCGCTCCTTCCTGCGCCTGGTCGTGCTGAGCAACGTCCTGGTGGCGCTGCCGCTGCTGTTCGCGGTCGGCTACGCGTCGCTGACGGCCGACAGCATGTCGCGCCGGGGCCAGGCCATGATGCACGACGCCTCGCGCGCGGCCATGCTTGCCCATGAACTCCCCGAGGACATCGAGCACATGGAGGTTCTGCTGCGCCAATACGAAGTGCTGCGCGATCCGACGATCCTCGACGACTACGAGACGGCGCATGCGGATTGGGTGCGCCATGCGGACGAGTGCGTCGCCATTCCGTTGCTGGCCAGCCTGGGCGAGCGCATCGGCGAAGTGCGCGCACGCGAGGACGCCGCGCATCGGGCGCTCGGCCCGCACGCCGAGGGCCTTTCCGAAGTGAAGGTGGCCCTGGCCTCGCTCAAGCGTCTGGTGGTGCCGCTGTTCGACGAAGCCAACGTTCTCGTCGATCGCGAGCGCGATTCGCTGCGCCGCCAGGCCGAGACGCTCTGGCAGCGGCTGCTGGTCGCCCTGCTGGCGGCGCTGCTGCTGACCGGCGTGCTGCTGGCCTATGCGCGCCGCCTGGTGGAGCGCCTGTGGAGCCGTTTCGAGCGGGCGGTGCAGGCCCTCGGCGAAGGCCGGCTCGACAGGCCGATCCGTCTCAAGGGTCCGGAAGACATGCAGCGCGCCGGGCGCCGGCTCGAATGGCTGCGGCGCCGCATGGTCTCGCTGGAGGAGGAGCGCACCCGCGTGCTGCGCCACGTTTCGCACGAGCTGAAGACCCCGCTGGCAGCGCTGCGCGAAGGCGCCAGCCTGCTCAACGAGGGCGTCGCAGGACCGCTGACGCCGCAGCAGACCAAGATCGCCGCGATCATGCAGCTCAACTCGATACGGCTGCAGGAACTGATCGACGGCCTGCTTCGCATGCAGCAGGCGAGCCATGCCCGCGAGAACATGGAGATCGGCGCCGTGCGCTTCGACCAGGTCGTCGAGCAGACGCTCGCCACCTACCAACTCGCCGCGCGCGACCGGCTGGTCCGCATTTCGGGCTCGCTGGCGCCGGTGACCGTCGAGGGCGGCAGCGAGGCGCTGGCGACGCTGGCCGGCAACCTGATCTCCAACGCCATAAAGTTCTCGCCGGACGGCGGCACGGTGAATGTGTCGCTGCGCAGCGACGGCGCCGACGCGGTGCTCGACGTCACCGACGAGGGGCCGGGCATCGCGCCGCATGAGAAGTCGCACATTTTCGAGCCGTTCTTCCGTGGCGCGGCGGGCAAGCAGGCGACCGGCGTGGGGCTGGGACTCGCCATCGCCCACGAGTTCGCGCTGGCGCACCGGGGCAGGCTGGAAATCGTCGACTGCCGCGAAGGCGCGCATTTCCGCGCCCATCTGCCGCTCGCCGGAGCGCCGGCATGAACGGGCTGCGCGCCCTGGCGGCGGCCGTTCTGCTGGCCGGCTGCGTCAGTCTGCAGCCTCGGCCCGACGAGACCCGCGAGGTCGCCTCGCTGCTGGCCGACTATCGCCGCGTGGCCACCCTGCCGGCGGAGGAGCAGCGCCGCGCGGCCGCGGCTGCGCAGCAGTCCTACGACAAGGCGGCGGACGACGCGACGCGCCTCGGCCTGGCGATGGCCCTGCTGCTGCCGCACGCGCAGACGCGCGACGACGCGCGTGCGCAGGCTCTGCTGGCCGCGGTGACGCCGGGAAGCGAAGGCGCGCCTTCGCCGCGCTACGACCTGGCCCAGACGCTGCTGTCGCTCATTGCCGAACGGCAGCGGCAGGCGCGGGAGGACCAACGCCGGCTGGAGGCACTCGGGCGGCAGGCGCGCGAGGACCGCCGCCGCAGCGAGGAGATGCAGCAGAAGATCGAGTCCCTGCGCGCCATCGATCGCGACTTCAGGAGGAAAAGCCAATGACGGGGCGGGGTGGCGGGGCGCGGGTGCTGGTCGTCGACGACGACCGCAGTCTGCTCGACCTCATCGAGATGCGGCTCGCGGCCGATGGCTACGCGGTGAGCTGCGCCGCCTCGGGGGCCGAGGCCCTGGAGCGCTTCCGCGCCGAGCGGCCGCGCGTGGTCATCACCGACCTCCGCATGGAGGGCATGGACGGCCACATGCTGTTCTCCCTGCTGCATGCCGAGGCACCCACCGTTCCGGTCATCATGCTGACCGCGCACGGCACCATTCCGGAAGCCGTCGCCGCTACCCAGCGCGGCATGTTCGGCTTCCTGACGAAGCCGTTTGACGGGCGGGACCTGCTGGCCAAGGTGGGCGAGGCGATGCGGCTTTCACCGCCGATAGAGCCGTCGCTGGACGCGCCGGGCGACTGGCTGGCGGGGCTCGTGTGCGGCAGCCCGGTGATGAACGAACTGCTGCGCCAGGCGCGGCGCGCCGCCGATGGCGACGATCCCATGCTGCTGACCGGACCGCGCGGCAGCGGCAAGGAGATGCTGGCGCGGGCCGTCCATGCGGCCGGGGCACGGGCGCGCAAGCCCTTCGTGGCGGTTCGCTGCGGCGAGAAGGACGCCTCGGCGCTGGCCGGCGTGGCGGCGGCGAAGGACGGGGTTCTGTTCCTCGACGACGTCGACGAATTGTCGCTGGCGGAGCAGGCGCAACTGCTTCCTCTGGTGATGGAGCCCCAGCTGTTCTCGGCCCGCGGCCGCGCGGCCGGCGTCCGCATCATCGCGGCCACGGCGCAATCGCTCGATCATGCGATCCGCGACCGGCGCTTCCGCGCGGACCTGTTCTATGCGCTCGGGCGCGTCGCCCTGGCGGTACCGCCGCTGACGGAACGGCGCGAAGACATCCCCGCGCTGGTCGCGCATTTCGGTGGGCAGACGAAGGGAGTGGGCCGCGGCTTCTCTCCAGAGGCGATGGCGGCGCTGCAGGAAGCGGCCTGGCCGGGCAACGTGCGGCAGCTGCGCAGCGTGGTCGAGGCGGCGCTCGCCAAATCGGTGACGCCGCGTGTGCCGGTGACGCTGGTGCGCGAACTGCTGCGCGCCGAGCGCGAGCGGGAGATCGCGGCGTTCAACGAAGCGCGCCGTGCATTCGAGTACGAATACCTGGTGCAACTGCTGGAAACGACCGGCGGCAATGTCTCCCGTGCGGCGCGCGTCGCGCAGCGGAATCGCACCGAGTTCTACCAGTTGCTGGCGCGGCACTCGATCGATCCGGCGGCGTTCAAGTAGGGCTTGAGAGCATTGGCTTGCGACCGCCGAGGGCGACGGGGGATCGCCGACGCTCCGTGTCCCCCGGCCCGGATAAGGCAAGAGCCCGGGCCTCCTCCTTTACCTGCGCGTCGACGATCCCCCGCCACCCTCGGCTCGGAATCAAGCTAGTTCGCCGGGCTGATGGGGTGGTCTGCTGCGCGTAGGTAAAGGAGGAGGCGGACGCTTTATCGCTCTTGTCCGCCGGGGGACACGGAGCGCAGCAGACCACCCCGTCGGCCCGAAGCGCCGAGGCGGCCTAAGCGCGAAGGAGAACCGGGGATCCGCGACCTAGGCGCGCAGCTTAGCCGTCTTGTGCTGATCGATCAGCTGCAGCAACTGCGCGAACACCTTCGGATTGCCCGCCACGAGGTTGCCGGTCGCGAGGTAGTTGTGGTCGCCCGCGAGGTCGCCGACGAGGCCGCCGGCTTCGGTGATGAGCAGCGTGCCCGCCGCCATGTCCCAGGGGGACAGGCCGAATTCCCAGAAGCCGTCGAGGCGTCCGGCGGCGACGTAGGCAAGGTCGAGCGCGGCGGCGCCCGGGCGGCGCATGCCGGCGCACTTCTGCGTCAGTTCGCGGAAGATCGCGAGGTAGGCGTCGACATGGTCGAACACGCGGTAGGGGAAACCGGTGCCGATCAGGGCTTCGGCGAGCTTGGCGCGAGGACTGACGCGGATGCGCTTGTCGTTGAGGAAGGCGCCGGCGCCCTTGCTGCCGGTGAACAACTCGTTGCGGGTGGGGTCGTAGACGACGGCATGGGTCATGACGCCGCGGTGCGCCAGCCCGATCGACACCGCGTATTGCGGGAAGCCGTGGATGAAATTGGTCGTGCCGTCGAGCGGATCGATGATCCATTGGTACTCGGAAGTCCCCGCGGCGCCGGCAGTCGCGCCGGATTCCTCTGCTAGAATCTGGTGTTGCGGGTAGGCCTCGCGCAGGATGTCGATGATGGCAGCTTCGGCTGCGCGGTCGACCTCGGTGACGTAATCGCTTTGCTGCTTGACGCCGACCTTCAGATGGCCGACGTCCATGCTGGCGCGATTGATGATCTGGCCGGCACGGCGAGCCGCCTTGACGGCAATGTTGAGCATGGGATGCATGGGGCGGGACTGCGGAATGGCGCGTGGCGCGAAGGCCCGAATTCTAATATGAAGGACAGCTTCCCGGCATGAACGGCTCTCCCTCCCCGCTGGATCGCGTTCGCATCGTTCTCTCCCATACCAGCCATCCCGGCAACATCGGTGCCGCTGCGCGCGCGATGAAGACCATGGGGCTCTCCCGTCTCGTGCTGGTCAATCCGGCGCACTTTCCGGATCCGCAGGCGGACGCGATGGCGGCGGGCGCCGTCGATGTGCTGGCGAATGCCCAGGTGTGCCGTTCGCTGGAGGAGGCCCTGCTGGGCACCACCTTCGCCACCGCGATGACGGCGCGGCGGCGCGGCCTGGCGGTCGAACCGCTGTGGGCGCGCGAAGCTGCGGCGGAGCTCGCGGTGCTGGCCGGCAAGGGCGAGGTGGCCCTGGTGTTCGGCAACGAGACGGCGGGACTCTCCAATGAGGAAGTGTCGCTTTGCATGCGCTGGGCCAAGATTCCCACGGATCCCGACTGGTCGTCGCTCAATCTCGCGCAGGCGGTGCAGGTGCTCTGCTATGAGTTGCGCCTGGCGGCCGTCGATGTCGGGGCGCCACCGCCGATCACCGATGCGGGCGAACCGGCCAGCCACGAGGAGGTGGAGGGGCTGGTGGGGCACCTGGAGCGCGCCGCCGTCGGATCGGGCTTCCTCGATCCCGCCCAGCCAAAACGGCTGATGCCCCGCATGCGCCGGCTGTTCGCGCGCGCCAGGCTGGAAAAGGAGGAGGTGGCCATCCTGCGCGGCATGCTTTCCGCCTTCGAAACCGGGCCCTACCGCAAAAAAGATTGACTGGATAGCTCGGGTTTCTTACTATTTCATGACTTTCTAATGGATATCCCCCGATGGTTGCGCGTCTGAAGGAAGACATCGCCTGCGTATTCGAGCGCGACCCCGCTGCGCGCACGATGTGGGAGGTGTTGACCTGCTACCCGGGCCTGCACGCGCTGACCCTGCACCGCTTCTCGCATTGGCTCTGGGGCCACCGGCTGCGCTGGCTCGGGCGCTTCACCTCGCATTTCACCCGCTGGCTGACCGGCATCGAGATTCATCCGGGTGCCACCATTGGCCGACGGGTCTTCATCGATCATGGCATGGGGATCGTCATCGGCGAGACCGCGGAGATCGGCGACGAGTGCACGCTCTATCACGGCGTGACGCTCGGCGGTACCTCGTGGAACAAGGGCAAGCGCCATCCGACGCTGGCGCGCGGGGTGGTCATCGGTGCGGGCGCAAAGGTGCTGGGGCCGATCACCATCGGCGAGGGCGCGAAGATCGGTTCCAACGCGGTGGTCGTGCGTGACGTGCCGCCCTCCGCCACCGCGGTCGGCATTCCGGCGCGCATCATCGAACCGGGGCGCGAGGAGCGGCGGGAGGCGAAGGCCGAGAAGCTCGGCTTCTCCGCGTACGCGGTGACGCGCAACGAGGACGACCCGCTGTCGCTCGCCATCCACGGACTGCTCGATCACGCCGTCGAGACCGATCGCCGCATCGAGACGCTGCTGAAGTACATCGAACGCGCCGGGATTTCACTCGAAGACGACGTCGCCACTGCGGACAAGTTCGATCCGAACTATCTTTCCAAGATAGTTGACTAGGGTTATTCGCTTGGATATAGTCGATCAAAACGGTCGGGTATTTCCTGCCGTGGTTTGAGCGAGAAAGGACAATCATGAGACTGACGACCAAAGGACGTTTTGCGGTGACCGCGATGATCGACCTGGCGCTGCGCCAGCACGAGGGCCCGGTGACCCTGGCCGGCATCGCCGAGCGCGAGAGCATTTCCCTCTCCTACCTGGAACAGTTGTTCGGCAAGCTGCGCCGCCAGCAGCTGGTGGCCAGCGTGCGCGGCCCGGGTGGCGGCTACTGCCTGGCCAAGCCGATGAACGCCATTTCGGTGGCGGACATCATCCGCGCGGTGGACGAGCCGTTGGACGCCACCAATTGCGGCGGCAAGCGCAACTGCCACGAGGACCATCTGTGCATGACGCACCAGCTGTGGACCAACCTCAATGCGCGCATGTTCGAGTACCTGAGCTCGGTGACGCTGGCCGAGCTGGTCAAGCAGCAGCGTCCCGAAGACCTGCCCGAGGGGACGGACGAGCAGCGGCCCGCACGCCGCAGCCGTCGCAGCATCTCCCTCGCCGTGGCCGCCTGAGGATCCTCGGCGCCGATGCACGCACCGGTCTACCTCGATTGCAATGCCACCACGCCCGTGCTCGACGAAGTGCGCGAGGCGATGCTGCCCTATTTTTCGCAGCGCTTCGGCAATGCATCGAGCCGGCACGAATATGGCCGGGCGGCGCGCCTCGCCGTCGATACGGCGCGGCAGCGCGTGGCTGCGGCGATCGGCGCGCATCCGACCGAGGTGGTGTTCACCAGCGGCGGTTCCGAGGCGAACAACCTTTTCGTCAAAGGGGCCGCGGCTTGCCTGCAGCCGGGGCTGATCGCGATTTCCGCCGTCGAGCATCCCTGCGTGCGCGAGCCCGCCCGCGCCCTGGTGCGCCGGGGCTGGCGCCTGCGGGAAATCGCGGTGGATGCCGAGGGGATGGTGCGTCGCGATGATTTCGAGGACGCGTTGGCGGACAAGCCTGCCCTTGTGTCCGTCATGCTGGCGAACAACGAAACCGGCGTCGTGCAACCCGTGGCGGAGTTGGCGCGGCAGGCACAACCCGGCCGCGCGTGGTTCCATAGCGACGCCGTGCAGGCCTTCGGCAAGCGGCCGGTGGACTTCCGCAACCTCAACGAAGCCGGCGTGCACGCCCTGACCGTCTCGTCGCACAAGATCGGCGGCCCCAAGGGCGCGGCGGCATTGGTGGTGGACAAGCGCGTGGAGTTGGAAGCGCTGGTCGCCGGCGGCGGCCATGAGCGCGGCCTGCGCTCCGGCACGGAGAACGTGCCGGCGATCGTGGGTTTCGGCCTGGCCAGCGAGCTGGCGGCAGCGCGCGTGGCCGAAGGTCCGCAGCGGCTTGCCGGCCTTCGCGCCCAGTTGGAGGCCGGGCTTGCGCTGCAGGGAGCGGCGATCTTCGGCCTCGGCGCCGAGCGGCTGCCCAACACGACGTGCTTCGCCTTCACGGGCATCGACGGCGAAACGCTCGTCGCCCGGCTCGATCGCGCCGGCTACGCGGTGGCGAGCGGCGCCGCCTGCTCGAGCGCCAATCCCGAACCTTCCCACGTGCTGCTGGCTATGGAGGTCGCGCCCGAACTCGCGCGTGGCGCCCTGCGGGTCAGCCTGGGACACGAAAACACGGCGCAGGAGGTCGACGGCTTCCTTGCGGCACTCGCTGAAACGACACGCCAACTGCGCGGACTCGCGGCGCTGGCGGCATAACAACCTGGAGCGAAACAACGATGAAGTTCCCGATCTATCTCGACTATTCGGCGACGACGCCGGTCGATCCGCGCGTCGCGGAGAAAATGATTCCCTACCTCGTCGAGAAGTTCGGCAACCCGGCATCCCGCTCGCACGCCTTCGGTTGGGAAGCCGAGGCCGCCGTCGAAGAGGCGCGCGGGCAGGTTGCCGCCCTGGTCAACTGCGACGCCAAGGACATCGTCTGGACCTCGGGCGCCACCGAGTCGAACAACCTCGCCATCAAGGGTGCGGCGAATTTCTACGCGGCGAGCAAGGGCAAGCACATCATCACCGTGGCCACCGAGCACAAGGCCGTGCTGGACACCGTCAAGGAACTCGAGCGCCACGGCTTCGAGGCCACCTACCTGACACCGCAGGAGAACGGGCTGGTGAGCCTCGAAGACTTCAAGGCGGCGATCCGCAAGGACACCGTGCTGGCTTCCGTCATGGCGGTCAATAACGAGATCGGCGTGATCCAGCCGATCGAGCAGATGGGCGAGATCTGCCGCGAGAAGGGCGTGATCTTCCACGTCGACGCCGCGCAAGCCACGGGCAAGATGCCGATCGACCTCGAAAAACTGAAGGTCGACCTGATGTCGTTCTCGGCGCACAAGACCTACGGTCCCAAGGGCATCGGCGCGCTGTACGTCCGCCGCAAGCCGCGCATCCGTCTGGAAGCCCAGATGCACGGCGGCGGCCATGAGCGCGGCCTGCGCTCCGGCACGCTGGCGACGCACCAGATCGTCGGCATGGGCGAGGCCTTCCGCATCGCGCGCGAGGAAATGGCCACCGAGAACGAGCGCATCCGCCTGCTGCGCGATCGCCTGCTGCGCGGCATCCAGGACATCGAGGAGACCTTCGTGAATGGCGACCTCGACCAGCGCGTGCCGCACAACCTCAACGTCAGCTTCGCCTACGTCGAGGGCGAGTCGCTGATGATGGCCATCAAGGACATCGCCGTCTCGTCCGGCTCGGCCTGCACCTCGGCGAGCCTGGAGCCTTCCTATGTGCTGCGCGCGCTCGGCCGCTCGGACGAACTGGCGCACAGCTCCATCCGCTTCACGCTCGGCCGCTTCACCACCATCGAGGAAATCGACTTCACGGTCAAGCTGCTGCATGAAAAGCTGGCCAAGCTCCGCGAGCTGTCGCCCTTGTGGGACATGTACAAGGAAGGCATCGATCTGAATACCGTGCAGTGGGCTGCGCACTGATTTAAGGGGAACACCATGTCTTACAGCACCAAGGTCATCGATCATTACGAAAACCCGCGCAACGTCGGCGCCTTCGACAAGGAGGAGGACGGCGTCGGCACCGGCATGGTGGGCGCGCCGGCCTGCGGCGACGTCATGAAGCTGCAGATCAAGGTCAACAAGGAAGGCGTCATCGAGGACGCCAAGTTCAAGACCTACGGCTGCGGCTCGGCGATCGCCTCGAGTTCGCTGGTCACCGAATGGGTCAAGGGCAAGACGGTCGACCAGGCGCTCGACATCAAGAACACCCAGATCGCCGAGGAACTGGCGCTGCCGCCGGTGAAGATCCATTGTTCCATCCTGGCCGAGGACGCAATCAAGGCGGCCGTGGCCGACTACAAGAAGAAGCACGGAGCCTGACATGAGCGTCACTCTTTCCGAACGCGCCGCCGAGCACGTCTCCAAGTTCATCGCCAAGCGCGGCAAGGGCATCGGCATCCGCCTGGGCGTCAAGACCTCCGGCTGCTCGGGCATGGCCTACAAGCTGGAATTCGCCGACGTCGCCGAACCGGACGACGTCGTCTTCGAGAGCCACGGCCTCAAGGTCCTGGTGGACCCGAAGAGCCTGCCCTACCTCGACGGCACCGAACTCGACTTCGCCAAGGAAGGCTTGAACGAAGGCTTCAAGTTCAACAACCCGAACGTCAAGGATCAGTGCGGCTGCGGCGAGAGCTTCACGGTTTGATGGGCAACGTCGACGCCGGCTTCGCGGGGAAGGATCACTTCGCGCTGTTCGATCTGCCGCGGCGCTACGCCGTGGATCGGGATGTGCTCGAGGCCAAGTTCCGCGACCTGCAGGCGCGCGTCCATCCCGACAAGCACGCCCACCTCGGCGAGACCGAGCGGCGGCTCGCCATGCAATGGGCCACCCAGGTCAACGAGGCCTACCAGACGCTCCGTGATCCGGTGAAGCGGGGGCGCTACCTGCTTCAGCTCGGCGGCCACGATCCGCAGATCGAGACCAATACGGCCATGCCGGCGGAGTTCCTGATGGAGCAGATGGAACTGCGCGAGACGGTGGCCGAGGCGGCGGAGATCGGCGATGCCGACAACCTCGATGCGCTGCATCGCCGCGTGCGCAAGGAGATGGCGGCGCAGCACGAGCGCCTGCGGGAAGCGATCGACGAACGGCAGGATTTCGGCCGCGCCGGCGAACTCGTCCGCCAATTGATGTTCCAGGAAAAGCTGCTGCACGACATCGATGCGGCGTTGGAGGCGACGGAAGCCTAACCCCTCCCGACAAGGGAGCGCACCAGAACAACACAAGATGGCACTGTTACAGATAGCGGAACCCGGCGAATCCACCGCGCCCCACGAACATCGGCTGGCGATCGGCATCGATCTCGGCACCACCAACTCGCTGGTCGCGTCGGTGCGCAGCGGCATGGCGGTGGTCCTCAACGACGAACGGGGCCGCCCGCTGCTGCCCTCCGTCGTCCATTACGCGGAAGACGGCAATGTGGTCGTCGGCTATGAAGCGCAGGCCGACCAGTCGGTCGATCCGAAGAACACCATCGTGTCGGTCAAGCGCTTCATGGGGCGAGGCCTCAAGGACATCGCGCACATCGAATCGATGCCCTACGAGTTCGTCGAAGGCGAGGGCATGGTCAGACTGCGCACCGCGCAGGGGGTGAAGTCGCCGGTCGAGGTCTCCGCCGACATCCTGAAGAACTTGCGCGAACGGGCGGAAGGCGCGCTCGGCGGCCAGATCACCGGCGCCGTCATCACCGTGCCCGCCTACTTCGACGACGCGCAGCGCCAGGCCACCAAGGACGCAGCGCGGCTCGCCGGCCTCAACGTCCTGCGCCTGCTCAACGAACCGACTGCGGCGGCGATTGCCTACGGCCTCGACAATGCCGCAGAGGGCATCTACGCGGTCTACGACCTCGGCGGCGGCACCTTCGACATTTCCATCCTCAAGCTTGCCAAGGGCGTATTCCAGGTGCTCTCTACCGGCGGCGATTCCGCCTTGGGCGGCGACGACTTCGACCATCGCATCTTCTGCTGGATTATCGAGGAAGCGAAGCTGATGCCCGTGTCGCCGCAGGACGGCCGCCTTCTGCTGACGCGCGCCCGCGAAGCCAAGGAATACCTGACCTATCACGCCGAGGCGCCGATCACCGTGAAGCTCGGCAGCGGCGAATACGTCGACCTCAAGCTCACCACCGAGATCTTTGCCGAGATCACCCGCAACCTCGTGCAGAAGACGCTGCAGCCGACGCGCAAGGCATTGCGCGATGCGGGCCTGGCGCCCGAGGACGTCAAGGGCGTGGTCATGGTCGGCGGCGCAACCCGCATGCCGCAGATCCAGCAGGCCGTCGCCAGCTTCTTCGGCCAGGAACCCTTGAACAACCTCGACCCGGACAAGGTGGTGGCGCTCGGCGCCGCCACCCAGGCCAACCTGCTGGCGGGCAACCGCGCTGCCGGCGACGACTGGCTGCTGCTCGACGTCATTCCGCTGTCGCTCGGCATGGAAACCATGGGCGGACTGACCGAGAAGATCATCCCGCGCAACTCCACGATCCCGGTCGCGCGCGCGCAGGACTTCACCACCTTCAAGGACGGCCAGACGGCGATGGCGCTGCATGTGGTGCAAGGCGAGCGCGAACTGGTGTCCGATTGCCGCAGTCTCGCGCGCTTCGAGTTGCGCGGCATTCCGCCCATGGTGGCTGGCGCGGCGCGCATCCGCGTGACCTTCCAGGTCGACGCCGACGGCCTGCTGTCCGTCACGGCGCGCGAGCAGATTACCGGCCACGAGGCGCGCATCGAGGTGAAGCCGTCGTACGGCCTGTCCGACGATGAGATCGCGGCAATGCTCAAGGACAGCTACAGCCATGCCTCGAACGACGCCTTCCGCCGCGCGCTGCGCGAGGCGCAGGTGGAAGCGCAGCGGCTGATCGAAGCCGTGCAGTCGGCGCTGCGCACCGATGCCCAGCTGCTGTCGGACATCGAGCGCGCTCAGGTCGAGGCGCTGATCGCCAGGCTGCAGGCCGTGATGATCGGCGACGACCGCCGCGCCATCGACGCCGCCATGGACGCGCTGAACAAGGGCACCGGCGAGTTCGCCGCGCGGCGCATGAACGCCAGCGTTCAGAAGGCGCTGGCGGGCAAGAGCATCGGGGAGATCGATTCGTGACCCAGATCATCGTGTTGCCCAACGCAGAGTACTGTCCCGAAGGCGCGGTCATCGACGCGCCGCCCGGGCAGACCATCCTCGATGCGCTGATCGACAACGGCATCGAACTCGAGCACGCCTGCGAGAAGTCCTGCGCCTGCACCACCTGCCATGTCGTCGTGCGCGAGGGATTCGGCTCGCTCGAGCCCGCCGAGGAGGCGGAGGATGACCTGCTCGACAAGGCGTGGGGGCTGACCTCGACCTCGCGCCTGTCGTGCCAGGCGGTGGTGAAGGAGACGCCGCTGGTGGTCGAGATTCCCAAATACACCATCAACCAGGCCAAGGAAGGTGGAGGGAAGCACAAATGAAGTGGACCGACGTCAACGACATCGTGATCGAACTGGCCGACGCGCATCCGGACGTCGATCCGACCCGCATCAATTTCGTCGACCTGATGAACTGGGTGATGGCGCTGCCCGGTTTCTCGGACGATCCCAAGCACTGCGGCGAGAAGATCCTCGAGGCCATCCAGCAGGGCTGGATCGACGAAGTGGCCTGACGCCCGGCGTCGGGCCGTGAATCCGCCATGGCCTGGATCGACACCCACTGCCATCTCGATGCCGCCGAGTTCGACGCGGATCGTGCGGGGGTGGCCGAGCGCGCCTCGGTTGCCGGCGTCGAACGCGTCGTGGTGCCTGCGGTGGCGCGGGCCAACTTCGGCGCCGTGACCTCGGTGTGCCGCGAATTCCGCGGCTGCGCACCGGCCTACGGCATCCATCCGATGTACGTCGACGATTCGCGCGAAGGGGATCTCGACGCGCTGCGCGAGACGCTGCAACGCGAGCGCGCCGTCGCCGTCGGCGAGATCGGCCTCGATTTCTTCGTCGCCGAGCGTGACGAGCGGCGCCAGGAATTCTTCTTCGTCGAGCAGTTGAAGCTCGCGCGCGAGGTGGGCCTGCCGGTGCTGCTGCATGTGCGCAGGGCGGTCGACGCTGTGCTCAAGCAGCTGCGGCAAATCGAAGTCCCGGGCGGCATCGCCCACGCCTTCAACGGCAGCCGCCAGCAGGCGGATGAACTCATCAAGCGCGGCTTCAAGCTGGGCTTCGGCGGCGCCATGACCCATGGCCGCGCCACGCGCCTGCGCTCGCTTGCGGCGACGCTGCCGCTGTCGGCGATCGTGCTCGAGACCGATGCACCCGACATACCGCCCGCCTGGCTCGATGGCGGGCGCAACGAGCCGGCCGAACTGCCACGCATCGGCACAGTGCTTGCCGAACTTCGCGGCATCCCGGTTGACGACGTGGCGGCGGCAACCGCAGCCAACGCTCGGGCGGTCCTGCCGTCGCTGGATCTCTGATGGCTGCCCCCAAAGCGGACGGCCGCGCGCTCGCGGCCCTGGCGGTGCTGACCCTGCTGTGGGGCTATACTTGGATCATCGCCAAGCAGGCGCTCGACTACGCCGGACCTTTCCACGTCGGCTTCCTTCGCACGGCGATGGCGACACTGGCCCTATTCGGCGCGCTGCTGGCAATGCGCCGTCCGCTGCGCCCGCAGGCGGTGCTGAAGACGGCTGCGGTGGGACTCTTTCAGACCGGCGGCTTCATCGCCTTGTCCACCTGGGCGCTGGTGGAAGGCGGTGCCGGCAAGACCGCGGTGCTGGTCTTCACCATGCCGATCTGGACGCTGTTGCTGGCACGGCTGGTCTTGCGGGAGCGCATCCGTCCCTCCCAATGGGCAGCGGCAGCGTGTTCGCTGGTCGGGCTGATCCTGATCGTCGCGCCGTGGAACCTCCATGCCAGCCTGTTGAGCAAGGTGCTCGCGATCCTCGCAGCGCTGAGCTGGGCGCTGTCGACCATCCTGGTCAAGCGCTGGCGCGACGCGCTGTCCGGCGACGTTCTCGCGTTGACGACCTGGCAGATGCTGTTCGGATTGCTGCCGTTGCTCGCCGTCTTGGCTTTCGTGCCCGAACGGAGCACGCAATGGACGCCGGCGTTCGCCGGCATCATCGGCTTCATGGCCGTGGTCAGCACCGCCTTCGGCTGGTTCCTATGGCTCTACGTGCTGGAGCGCTTGCCGGCCTGGCAGGCGAGCCTGTCGATCCTCGGCATCCCCGGCGTCGCCATCGTCTCGTCGCACCTTCAGCTCGGCGAGCGCACCGACCCCGGCGAACTCGCCGGCATGCTGCTCATCGGCCTCGGGCTGGTGACGATCTCGGTGCTGAATTGGCGTTCGCAGCGCCGCATGCGGTGCTAGGGCGCGTTTCGCCAAAAAAAAAGAGCCCAGGGGCCTTGCGGCCCGCCGGGCTCCCGGGACGGAGTCGAAGAAAAGGGTCGTCAGTGGGCGCGCGGAACCTGGCTGTTCCCCGAGCCGAACTTCGCGTCGTCGGACATATGGTTCTTGACGAAGTAGATGATGTAGACGGCCATCACGAGGATGAAGCCGATGGTGAAGATGCTGAGCAAGCCGATGTCCGTCGTGAAGAGTTCAGTCCATGCCATGTTTTCTTCTCCTGAAAGCGATGCTATCCGGGTACAACCGAAGGAAGACAACCGCAAGCGGCATGCCAATGGGGTTGGAGCTCACCCCAATAGTGGCAAGGGATTGTTTTGATGGGCTATTGGCAGGGAAGGAGTCCCGGCAGAAGACTGGCACGATGGCAGTGGGGCTGCCGTAATGGCGGTATTGGCGGTACCTGCTGACAAGCGTCATTGACGGTCGCCTGCCCGCAGAAGCGGCGGACGGCCGCACCGCGCGTTTCGGCGCGTGGCAGCCGTGGCATGGCCCGGGACTTGCCTCATGATGCTCGGAAGCGGCGCCGCCGTCGCGTTGCTGCCGGGTGGCCCCCCCCTTTCTGTCCATCTGGCTCAATGCCGGCGACGCGCGTCTCTTCCGCTCCTCTCCCTGTCCCCTGGTTGTTATACTTTCGCTTTATGCGTCGATCGCCGCCTTGAATAATGCGCGACGGGCATCGGGTAACGCCACGAAGGGAGCGGCCATGGGGAGCCTTCTCGAACGACTGAGCATTCGCAACAAACTGTGGGCCATGGTCCTGCTGTTCATGGCCGCCATCGTCGTCGGCAGCATCATCGACGTCCGCACCGAGCGCGACGTCCTGCTCGGCGAGAAGCGCATGAAGACCCGGCATCTGGTCGAGGCTGCGCACAGCCTGCTGGCCCATTACTACGAACTCCAGAAGAGCGGCGCACTCACCGAGGAGACCGCGAAGGTGCAGGCGATTCAGGCGTTGAAGGCGCTGCGCTACGAGAAGGTCGAGTATTTCTGGATCAACGACTTCACCACCCCGGTGCCGAAGATGATCATGCATCCCATCGTCCCCGCGCTGGACGGCAAGGTGCTCGACGCCGAGAAGTTCAATTGCGCCACCAGCATGCAGGCCGGGATCGACGGCCCGGTCATCGACACCGGCGGCAAGAAGAACCTGTTCGTCGCCTTCGACGAGGTGGCGAACCAGGCGGGCTCCGGGTACGTCACCTACGACTGGCCCAAGCCGAAGGCCGGAGGCGGGACGACGGACGCGCTCTATCCGAAGCTTTCCTACGTGATGAAGTTCGACGGCTGGAACTGGCTCGTCGGCTCGGGCATCTACATCGACGACGTCAACCAGGCGGTGCGCGAGCAAGCCTTGCGCAACCTGGCGCTCGTCGGCATGACGGGTGGATTGCTGTTGCTGCTCGCCGGCATCCTTGCCCGCAGCATCACGGCACCGCTC
>DASVZI010000039.1:0-6789 GCA_036391735.1 Rhodocyclaceae bacterium | reverse complement strand
TCGCTCTACGGCGCCGTCGGCAAGCGCCTGCCCTACGTGCTGAACATGGGCTGCCGCGCCATCACCAAGGTGTCGCTGAACGTGCACGCCGGCCACGACGACTATCACTGCATCGACGATACCGGCTTCATCCAGGTGATGGCCAAGAACGCGCAGGAAGCCGCCGACCTCAACCTCATCGTGCGCAAGACGGCCGAGCTGGCGCTGACCCCGGGCATCATCGGCCAGGACGGCTTCCTCACGACCCACCTGATCGAATCCGCCCGCCTGCCCGAGCGCGAGCTGGTCGCCGAGTTCCTCGGCAAGCCGGACGACCTCATCGACACGCCGACCCCGGCGCAGCAGATGCTCTACGGCCCGAAGCGCCGCCGCATCCCGGCGATCTGGGACGTCGATACGCCCTTGATGTCCGGCACCGTGCAGAACCAGGACGCCTACATGCAGGCCACCGCCGGCCAGCGTCCGTACTTCTTCGACCATATCGAAGAACTCGCCGATCGCTGCATGGAGGAGTACGCCGGGCTCACCGGCCGCCGTTACCACCGCATCGGCGCCTACCGCACGGCCGACGCCGACTACGTGATCGTCGGCATGGGCAGCATGGTCGTGCAGGCCGAAGCCGTCGCCGACTACCTGCGCGAGACGCGCAAGATCAAGGTCGGCGTGGTGAACCTCACCATGTTCCGTCCCTTCCCGGGCGACCTGCTCGGCCACGTGCTGAAGGGCAAGAAGGGCGTCGCGGTGCTCGAGCGCACCGACCAGCCGCTGTCCGAAGACCTGCCGCTGATGCGCGAAGTGCGCGCGGCGCTGACCAAGTGCCTGGAGAACGGCCTGGCCGGCGACGGCGACAAGCCCTATCCCAACTACGAGAGCTTCTCCGGCCAGGGCGACATGCCGCGCCTCTACTCGGGCTGCTACGGCCTGGGCAGCCGCGACATGCAGCCCGAGGCGATGATCGGCGCCATCGAGAACATGCTGCCGGAAGGTGCCAAGCGCAAGTTCTACTACCTGTCGGTCGACTTCATCCGCGAACAGGCCTTCAACCCGAAGGACGAGATCCACAACCAGAAGCTGCGCGACGCCTACCCGCGCATCAAGGAACTCGGCGTGCGCGGCTCGGAGAACCCGAACCTGCTGCCGAAGGGCGCCATCACCGTGCGCATGCACTCGATCGGCGGCTGGGGCGCGATCACCACGGGCAAGAACCTGGCGGTGACGCTGTTCGAACTGCTCGGCTACGACATCAAGGCCAATCCGAAGTACGGTTCGGAGAAGAAGGGCCAGCCGACCACCTACTATCTGTCGGCGGCGCCGGAACCCATCCGCGTCAATAGCGAATACCTGTTCGTCGACGTCGTGCTGTCGCCCGACCCCGCCGTCTTCGGCCACTCCAACCCGCTGTCCGGCCTGAAGAAGGGTGGCGTCTTCATCATCCAGTCGAACCTGGGCGAGGAGACCTGGGCCAACTTCCCGACCTGGGCGCAGAAGTTCATCGTCGACAACGACATCCGCGTCTTCTACATCGACGCCTTCAAGATCGCCCGCGAGGAAGCCGGCAGCCCCGAGCTGCAGCTGCGCATGCAGGGCAACGCCTTCCAGGGCTCGTTCTTCGCCGCCAGCTCGACCATGAAGGACGCCAAGCTGACCGAGGAAGCGCTGTTCCGCGCCATCGAGGCGCAGCTGCAGGCGAAGTTCGGCGGCAAGGGCAAGAGCATCGTCGAGAACAACCTGCGCGTGGTCAAGCGCGGCTTCACCGAACTCGTCGAGATCACCGACAAGCAGGTCGGCGCGACGCGCAAGGGCGCCGTCGCCAAGAAGGACGCGGGCCTGCCGATCATGCTGAAGCGCCTGCCCGAGACCGACATGGGCGCCGGCGACATCCACCGCTTCTGGGAGCAGACCGGCAGCTTCTACCTGACCGGCAAGGGTTCCGACAACCTCGTCGATCCCTTTATCGGCACCTCGCTGATGCCGGCCTCCACCGGCGTGTTCCGCGACATGACGGGCATCCGCTTCGAGCATCCGGTGTGGGATGCCGCCAAGTGCACGGCCTGCGGCAACTGCTACACCGCCTGCCCGGACTCCGCCATTCCCGGCCTGGTGAATACCGTCGCCGAAGTGTTCAACACCGCGGTCAACCGCGTCGAAACGGGCGGCACGCCGACCCGGCACCTAAGGCGTGCCACGCGCACCGTCGAGAAGAAGCTGCGCGGCCTGATCGAGGGCGACGGCGTCGCCGTGCGCCCGCTGATCGACAAGGCGATCGCCGAGACCGTGGCCGAGGCGCCCGCCGAGGACCGCGAAGGCATGGAAGCCGAGTTCCGCATGTTCGCCGCCCAGCTCGGCGACTTCCAGTTCTCCACCACCAAGCCCTACTGGACGCAGAAGGAGAAGAAGGCCAAGGGCACCGGCGGCCTGTTCTCCATCACCGTCAATCCCTACACCTGCAAGGCCTGCGCGCTGTGCGTCACCGTTTGCGAGGACGACGCGCTGAAGATGGTTCCGCAGAGCGAGGCGTCGGTCGAGAAGCTGCGCCAGGATTGGGGCCTGTGGCTCGACCTGCCGACCACCTCCAAGGACTTCTCGCGCATCGACAGCCTCGACGAGAAGATCGGCGCGCTGGAAACGCTGCTGCTCGACAAGGGCTCCTACAGCTCGATGAACTGCGGCGACGGCGCCTGCCTGGGCTGCGGCGAGAAGAGCGCGCTGCACCTGTTCACCTCGACCGCCACCGCGCTGATGCAGCCGCGCGTCAAGGCCCAGGTCGAGAAGCTCGACGATCTCATCAATCGCCTCGAGCAGCACATCCGCATCAAGCTGGTGGCGTCGGTCGACGTCTCCGACACCCAGGCGATGATCGCCGCGGTGGACGCCGCCAAGGACAAGGACCTGACGCTCGCCAGCCTGTCCACCAAGATCACCGAGGGCAAGCCCTCCCAGCCGCTGGATCCGGACTGGGTGCGCTGGGCCGCCCAGGTGCTCGAGAAACTCAAGGATCTGAAGTGGCGATACGTCGAGGGGCCGAGCAAGCGCGGCCGTGCCGAGATGGGCATCGTCAATTCGACCGGCTGCACCTCGGTATGGGCTTCGACTTACCCGTTCAATCCCTATCCCTTCCCCTGGACCTCGCATCTGTTCCAGGATTCGCCCTCCGTGGCGATGGGCATCTTCGAAGGCCACATGGCGAAGATGGCCGAGGGCTTCAAAGCGATTCGCATGGCCGAGATGGAACTGGCCGGCGAATACCTGCCTGAGCGCGACGACGACCGCTTCCGCCGCTTCGACTGGCGGCAGTTCTCCGACGAGGAATGGCTGCTGTGCCCGCCCGTCGTGTCGATCGGCGGCGACGGCGCGATGTACGACATCGGCTTCCAGAACCTCTCGCGCGCCATGATGTCCGGCGTACCGATCAAGGTGCTGGTGGTCGACACCCAGGTGTACTCCAACACCGGCGGCCAGGCCTGCACCTCGGGCTTCATCGGCCAGGTGTCCGACATGGCGCCCTACGGCAAGGCCAAGCACGGCAAGCAGGAGATCCGCAAGGAAATGGGCGTGATCGGCATGGCGCACCGCACGACGTACGTCATGCAATCGACGGTCGCCCACAGCAGCCACCTGATCGAAGGCTACATCGACGGCCTCAACAGCCGCCGCCCGGCGCTGTTCAACATCTACGCCGTGTGCCCGCCGGAGCACGGCGTCGGCGACGACCGCGCCGTCGACCAAAGCAAGCTGGCCGTCGAGTCGCGCGCCTATCCGTTGTTCAAGTTCAACCCGGACCTCGGCACGACCTTCAGCCAGTGCGTGAGCCTCGAGGGCAACCCCTCGATGGACACCGACTGGCCGGTCTACACGCTCAACTACGTCGACGAGAACGGCGCCAAGCAGAAGATGGAACTGCCGATGACCTTCGCCGATTTCGCCGCCACGGAAGCGCGCTTCGCCAAGCAGTTCAAGAAGGCGCCGCAGGCGACGTGGAACGACGACATGGTGCCGCTCGCCGACTTCCTCAAGTTCGACGAGGATGAGCGCGACGGCAAGTTCCCCTACATCTGGGCGGTCGACCAGAAGAACCGCCTGACGCGTCTCCTGGTCGCGGAAGACCTGGTGCGCGCCTGCGAGGAGCGCCTGGGCTACTGGCATCAGCTCAAGGACCTCGCCAACGCGGGCGGCGCCGCTGCCGCCTCCGGCGACGTGGTCGAGCAGGTGCGCGCCGAGCTGCTGGCCAAGATCAGCGCCAGCCTCGGCATGGCCGGCGCGCCGGCGGTTTCCGACGCCGTGGCGCCCGCTGCCGCGGCCGCCTCTGCCGACGGCTACGAACCGGTGTGGATCGAGTCGCCCGAGTGCACCGCCTGCGACGAATGCACCGGCATCGCGCCGAAGGCCTTCGCCTACAACGACCAGAAGCAGGCCGTCGTCATCAACCCGAAGGGCGCCAAATTCGCCGACATCGTCAAGGCCGCCGAGAAGTGCACGGCCGGCTGCATCCACCCGGGAACGCCGTGGAATGCCGCCGAACCGGGCCTCGACAAGCTGAAGGCCCGCGCCGCGAAGTTCAACTGAACATGAGGCTACTCAACTACTTCCGGGGCGAGACCTTCGCCCGCGGCATCCACCCGCCGCAGCACAAGGAGACGGCGGATCTCGCGATCCGGCGCCTGCCCTTCGCGCCGCGCATGATCGTGCACCTGTCGCAGCAGGTGGGCCGTCCGGCCCGCCCGCTGGTCAAGATGGGCGAGGAAGTGGTGCGCGGCCAGCCGATCGCGGCGGCCGAGGGCTTCGTGTCGGTGCCGCATCATGCGCCCGTGACGGGCGTGGTCGAGGACATCCGCCTGCACCCGACGGCCAACGGCCCCTGGGGCCCGGCCATCATCATCCGGACGCACCAGGGCTCGACGCAGGAAGTGCTGTGGGAGCAGCCGCGCGACGTCGCCTCGCTCGACGAGGAGGCCCTCATTGCCGCCGTGCAGGACACCGGCGTGGTGGGCCTGGGCGGCGGCGTCTTCCCGACGCACGCCAAGCTCAAGGTGCCGAAGGAATGGCCGATCGACACCATCGTGGTGAACGGCTGCGAGTGCGAGCCCTACCTGACCTCCGACCACCGCGTCATGGTCGAGCGGCCGCAGCACCTGATCGCCGGCATCCGCGTCGCCCAGCAGCTGCTCAACAATCCGCGCGCCATCATCGGCGTCGAGGACAACAAGCCGGACGCCGTCGAGGCGATCCGCAAGCACCTGCCGGCCGACGGCTCGATCACGGTTGAAGCGGTGCCGACCAAGTACCCGCAGGGCGCCGGCGAAATGCTCATCAAGACGCTGACCGGACGCGAAGTGCCGCCCGATGCGCGCGCCTACACGACCGGCGCCTACGTGCAGAACGTCGCGACGCTGGCCGAGATCGGCGAGCTGCTGCCGCGGGGCCGCGGCTTCATCGAGCGCGTCATCACCGTCGTCGGGACGGCAGTGGAGCGCCCGGGCAACTACCTGGTGCCGATCGGCACGCCGCTGCGCTTCCTGCTCGAGCAGGCCGGCGCGCGCGACGAGGCGATCGAGGTGGTGTTCGGCGGCCCGATGATGGGCAATGCCGTCGCTTCGCTCGACACGCCGATCACCAAGGGCGTCGGCGGCGTGCTGGTGTTCCGCGGCGAAGAGGTGAAGGCCCGCGCCGCGCGCAAGACCTACCCGTGCATCAAGTGCGGCGAGTGCGTCGAGTCCTGCCCGATGGGCCTCAACCCGTCGACGCTCGGCATGCTCGCGGTCAAGCGCGAGTACCAGGCGATGGCGGACAACTACCGCCTCGGCGCCTGCTTCGAGTGCGGCAGCTGCACCTACGTCTGCCCGGCCAACATTCCGCTGGTTCAACATTTCCGCGTGGCGAAGCAGATGCTGCGCCGTAACTCATGAACTCGTCCATCCAAATCCTCACCGGGCCGCACATCAAGCGCTCGCGCAGCGTCGAGCAGATCATGCGCAATGTCGTCGGCTCGATGCTGCCGATCTGCCTGTTCTTCGTGCTGCAGTACGGCGTTTCGGCGCTGGTCTCGCTGCTGGTCGTCACGCTGTCCTGCCTTGCCACCGAGAAGTTCTTCGTGCGGCTGGGCGGCCAGTCGGGCGACCTCAACGACTGGTCGGCCACCATTACCGGCATCCTGCTGGCGCTGACGCTGCCGCCCGGCTTTCCGCTGTGGATGGGCGCGGTGTCCGGCATCGTCGCCATCACGCTGGGCAAGGCGATCTTCGGCGGCATCGGCCACAACCTGTTCAATCCGGCGCTGGTCGGCCGCGCCTTCGTGCAGGCCGCCTTCCCGACCGCGATCGCGACCTACACGCCGTCGTTCCTGGCCAATCGGTTCACGGAGTTCGTGCCCTCGTCGCTGGCCATGCCGCTGATGACGCCTGCCGACGCGACGGCCTGGCTGCATTCGCTGAACCTCGATGCGCTGGCCGGCGCGACCCCGCTGGCCAAGTGGAAGTTCGAAGGCGCGCTGGCGGGCGTCGGCGAACTGGTGACCTCGCTGGGCACCCACCTGGCGGTCGGCCCCTCGCCGCTGCTCATCATCGCCTGCGGCGCCTACCTCGCCGTGCGCGGCTTCCTCGACTGGCGCATCCCCGCCGCCGTGCTGGGCAGCGCCGTGCTGGTGGCCTTCGGCCTCTACGCCTGGAACCCGCAGCACTTCCCCGATCCGTTCTTCGTGCTGTTCTCCGGCGGCCTGGTGCTCGGCGCGGTTTACATGGCGACCGACATGGCGACCTCGCCCGTGACGCCGCGCGGCATGTGGATCTACGGCGG
>DASVZI010000038.1:0-44115 GCA_036391735.1 Rhodocyclaceae bacterium | reverse complement strand
CGCCCCGCGACGCCGCCGGCCAGCCGGGCGCGCTCGAGCAGGCGCTCGTGGGCGTCGCCGCGGAAACCGCGGGTGCGACGCCGGCGGCCGTGCAGCACGTGGTGCGCAGCTTCGATCCTTGCATGGTCTGCACGGTGCACTGACCCGGAAGGCCCGTCCTGCAGGGCAAAAAAACAAACCCCGCCGCAGCGGGGTTTCCTCAGGCAAGAAGCTGGTTCAGGCCTTCTGCTTGCGACGGCGGGCAATGGCACCGATCAGCCCCAATCCGGCCATCAGCATGCCGTAGGTCTCGGGTTCGGGGACGGAAGGCCTGATGTCGCCGGCAAACCTCAGGTTATCGGTATCGGCGAGGAACGCCAGCGATCCGGAACGGAAGGCGGCGCCGCGAGAGAAGTCGATGGTCAGAGTCCGGAACAAGTCGCCCACCGGGGCTTGTCCGGTCAATGCGACGGTGTCTTGATAGGTGGCGACGATATCCCAGCTATTGGCGCCCGAAATCGAGAAATTCGCTCCTCGGGCCGACCCGTCCGTGCCAGTGACATCTCCGATGAACGTCGTATCGAAGACCGAATCTCCCCGGCCTGCGTCGATGACGAGCTTGGATATCACAGCCCCGGTGGAAATCAGGCTCCAATTGCTGCTGAAGGTGTCGCCGGACTCGCTCAAGGACCACATGGATCCGGATACGCCTCCACCGGTGGCAGAAAGATCGGTCCAAGCTCTGGTTTCGGAGCCGCCACCTGCAAAATACGCGGTGACCGTCATGCCGTCCATCATGGCACCGGTAGTGGCGTAGCCCGTCAGGGCCTGCGTGGAATTGATGGTGCCCGTGTTGTGCGTCACCACAAGGCTTTGCGCATTCGCGGCGCCAACCATCGACATGCAAGCAACTCCTACGGCCAATCCAGCGAGCCTTTTCTTCATGGTCTTTCCTCTTCGTACGTTGAAAGTTGAGACATGGCCGCGACGGCCATGTCGGCCCATTGCATCAAATGGATTCCTAATTCGACGAATGCCATTTGAATTGTCTTGGGCCGATTCGGCAATAGGCCGCCTGGGCTAAACCGAATGTCATACTGCGTCGGTCATAGCCGCGCGGCGCGAGGTCTTCCGGCCTCCTGCAGTCGGCGACCGGCGGAGCAGGCGCGGCATCTCAACAACGGTCGCTGTGGTATACATGCGCGGCACAATTCACGGGGTCAGGACAGACAGCAATGAAGGCAATCGTCACCGGCGGCAATCGCGGCATCGGCTTCGAAATCACCCGGATGCTCGCGGCAAGGGGCTTCGAGGTCCATGTCGTCTCGCGTTCGGGTATGGAATCGCCGCCGCCCGGCGTCACTTCGTGGCAGGCGGACCTCGGCGACTACGAGCAGGTGGCTGCCGTCGTCGACCGCATCGGCGCGGCGGACGTCCTGGTGAACAACGCCGGCATGATGAACACCAAGGGCGCTCTCGATTACGATGCCGAAGAGATCCAGCGGCTGCTGCAGGTCAACCTGGTCACCGCCGTGCGCCTCAGCGCCCGGGTGGCGGATCGCATGGCCGGCGCCGGCGGCGGCCGCATCGTCAGCATCGGCTCGGTGGCCGGCGAGATCGGCCATCCGGACATCTGGTACGGCATTTCCAAGGCGGGCCTGATGAACGCCATGCGCTCGCTGGCACGGACCTTCGGTCCGCGGGGCGTGATCGCGACGTCGGTGGCGCCGGGTCCGGTCGCCACCGACATGATGAAGAGCATTCCCGAGGACCGGAAGACGCGCCTCAAGTCGGCCACCATCGACCAGCGCTTCTGTACTGCAGAGGAAGTCGCGAAGGCCGTGTGCTGGCTCGCCACCGACGCGCCGGCGAGCCTCAACGGCGAGATCATCGATCTCAACAACGGCAGCAACTACCGCTAGATGCCGGGCGTCGCGCGCCGGCTCGGCAATCCCTACCTGCTGCTTTCACTGGCGGCGCTGTTCTGGGCGAGCAACATGGTGCTCGGCCGCGCCGTGCGCGGCGACATACCGCCGCTCACCCTGGCGTTCTGGCGCTGGAGCGTGGCGGCGGTCTGCACGCTGCCGTTCGCGCTGCCGCCCCTGCGGACGCAATGGCCGCTGCTGAAGCGCGCCTGGCTGCCGCTGCTGGTGCTCGGACTGCTCGGCATCGGCGGCTACAACACCTTCGCCTACCTCGGCCTGCAGCACACCACGGCGACCAATGCCGCGCTGCTCAACTCCTTCATCCCGATCGCCACCATCGCCATCTCGTGGGCCTTCCTCGGGCGGCGCCTGCGTCCGTTGCAGGGCGTTGGCGTGGCGATCTCGCTGTGCGGCGCGCTGACCATCGTCGGCCGCGGCAGTCCGGCGACGCTCGCCGGCCTGGACCTCAACGTCGGGGATCTCTGGATGCTGCTCGCCGTGCTCGACTGGGCGATCTACACGGTCGCCCTCGCGTGGCGGCCCCAGGGCTTGCATCCGATGCTGATGCTGGCTGCGACCATCGTCGTCGGCCTGGTGGCGCTGGCGCCGGCTCAGGCCTGGGAGCTTTCGCGCGTCCCGATGGCCGCGCCGGGCACTGGGACGCTCGCCATCGTCGCCTATCTCGGCGTGTTTCCCGGCTTCGTCAGCTACGTCTTCTACAACCGCGGCGTGGCCGAGGTCGGCGCCGGCAAGGCGAGCCTGTTCATCCACCTGATGCCGGTCTTCGGCACGCTGCTCGCCGCGCTGTTCCTCGGTGAGGTGCCGCAGTGGTACCACTACTGCGGCATCGTCCTCATCTTCGCCGGCATCGGCCTCACCATGCGGCGCTAGGCGCCGCCGTCCGTCAGCCGGCCTTGATCGGCACGAACAGCCGGTGGCCGCCGCGCTGCACCAGCAGCGCCACCGCGCCGCTGGCGTCGCCGACCTTGTGCCGCAACTGATCGACGCCGCTCACCGGTTCGCCGTTGACCGCCAGGATGACGTCGCCCGGGCGGATGCCCGCGCGCGCTGCCGGGCCGTCGACCGCTTCGACAGCCAGGCCGCCGGCGCCGAGTTCGCGCTTCTCCTCGGGGGAGAGGGGGCGCACTGCGAGGCCGAGCTTGCCCGTCGCGGGCGAGGCGCCTTGCGCGTCGGCCGTCTTGGCGGCTTTCAGCTCGCCGGTCGCCAGCGAGAGCGTCCGCGTCTTGCCCTTGCGCCAGGTCTCGAGGCTGACTTCCGTGCCCGGTGCGGCGGCGGCGACGAGCGCCGGCAGGTCCGATGCCCGCGAGATGTCGTTGCCGTTGAACTTGAGGATCACGTCGCCCGGTTCGATGCCGGCACGGGCGGCGGGGCTGCCCGGCTCGACCGAGGACACCAGCGCGCCGCGCGGCTTGTCGAGTCCGAAGGAGTCGGCGAGCGCCTGGTCGAGCTCCTGGACGGTGACGCCGAGCTTGCCGCGGCTGACCTTGCCGTGCGCCAGCAACTGCTGCTCGACGTTCATCGCGACGTCGATGGGGATGGCGAACGACAGTCCCTGGTAGCCGCCCGACTCGCTGTAGATCTGCGAGTTGATGCCGATCACCTCGCCGGCGGCGTTGAACAGCGGACCGCCCGAGTTGCCGGGGTTGATCGCCACGTCGGTCTGCATGAAGGGCACGTAGCCTTCGTCAGGCAGGGAGCGGGCCTTCGCCGAGATGATGCCCGCGGTCACGCTGTTCTCGAAGCCGAACGGCGAGCCGATGGCGACGACCCATTCCCCGACTCTCGTGTGCTGGGCGCTGCCGATGTGTACGGTCGGCAGGTTCTTGGCAGCGATGCGCAGCACCGCGACGTCGGTCGGCTTGTCCTGGCCGATCACCTTGGCCTTGAATTCGCGCTTGTCGGTGAGCCGGACGATCACTTCATCCGCGTCGGCGACGACGTGGGCGTTGGTCAGCACGATGCCGTCCGGACTGACGATGAAGCCCGAGCCTTCGCCCCGCACCGGCACCCGGGATTCGCCGCCACGCGGCATCGGCACGCCGAAATGGCGGAAGAAGTCGCCCAACGGTGAGTCGTCGTCGATGCCGGGCAAGCCGCCGAGTGCGGTCTTGCGCGTTCCCGATATCCTGATGTTGACCACGGCCGGCCCCTGGTCGGCGACGATGGACGTGAAGTCGGGCAGCCGCATCGACGCGGCGGGCCTCGACGCGTCCGCCTGGACGGCGGGCACGTTCGTGGATGCGTGGGCGCCGGGCCACGACAGGCTGTCGTGCATCGCGTAGCCGGCTGAGAACAGGGTGACGGCGGCAAGACCGACGGTCAAGCGCTGGATCCGCTTCATGGCACCTCCTTGAGATAGTTCTGGAAACAGTTGCAGACTATCGAGGAGATATCGATTTCGAATAACGGTTCCGGATGAAATTGAAAGAAAGTGTAAAAACGGGGCGCCCGGTGTGCCGGGGCCGTCTTTCAGGCGCCCTCGGAGCCGTCGAGCAAAAGCACCAGGCGGGCCAATTCGGCGACCGAGTGGATCTCCAGCTTGGCCATCAGGTGCATGCGGTGGACCTGCACGGTGCGTTCGCTGATGTCCAGCCGGGTGCTGATGGTCTTGCTCGGCAGTCCGTCGGCGACGAGCCGGGCGATCTCCAGTTCGCGCGGCGAGAGCCGGTTGAAGCGTTCGTGCAGCGCCTGGCGCTCCTCCTTTTCGCCGCGCCGTTCGGCGTCGCGTCGCAGGGCGCGCCCCACGGCGTCGAGCAGCACCTGGTCCTTGAATGGCTTCTCGATGAAGTCGCAGGCGCCGGCCTTCATCGCCTGGACGGCCATCTCGATGTCGCCGTGGCCGGTGAGGAAGACCACCGGGACCCGGATGCCGCGTTCGCGCAGCAGCTGCTGCAGTTCCAGCCCGCTCATCAGCGGCATGCGGATGTCGAGCACGACGCAGGCCGGCCGCCTGCTGCGGTCGAAGTTCTTGAGGAAGTCCTCGGCCGAGGCATGGGAGACGACCTGCCAGCCGACGGATTCCAGCAGGAAGCTGAGCGCGCGGCGCAGCGATGCGTCGTCGTCGACGACGTGGACGTAGTTGGGTTCATTCATGATCGGCAGGGGGCGGCAGGACCAGGCAGAAGGCGAGACCGGGCGGCGGTACGTTGGGCTCCACCACGAGCCGGCCGCCGTGCGCTTCGGCGATGCTCTTGCAGATCGCCAGTCCTAGCCCGAGTCCATCGGATTTGGTGGTGAAAAAGGGTTCGAACAGCCGGGCCAGCGTTTCGGCGGGCACCGCGGGGCCGCGGTCGGCCACGCAGATCCTGAGCCTGCCCTCGGCGCGTTCGAGTCGGACCGTGATGCAGCGTTGCTCGACCGGCAGTTCCGACATGGCGTCCGCGGCGTTCTTGAGGAGATTGAGCAGCACCTGCTGCAACTGCAGGTGGTCGGCGTCGACGGGCGACCCGGGCGGCAGGCGATCGTCGACGGCGACAGGCGGGAGGGCCGGCATCATGCCGCCGAAGAGGGTCACGGCCTCGCGCACCGTGTCCGCCAGCGGCTTCACCTCCCGCGCGCCGACGTACTTGCGGGCGAAGTTGCGGATGCGCCGCACCACGCCGCCGGCGCGCTCGGCCTGGTCGGCGATCTCGCCGGCCGCGGCGGCGATCTGTTCGGCATCGAAGCGGCCTGCGGCGTAGCGCCGCTGGATGCTTTGCGCAAAGGTCGAGATGGAGGCCAGCGGCTGGTTGATCTCGTGGGCCAGGGTGCCGGCCATTTCGCCGAGGATCGACAGCCGCGCCATGTGCTCGGCCTCCTGCTGCAGCCGGCGCGCGCGCTCTTCGGCGCGGCGCAGTTCGGCGGTGCGCCGGCTCACCAGCGACTCGACCCGCACCACGTGGGCCAGGAAGCCGAGCACGATGACCAGGACCAGCAGCACGTAGGGGCGGTAGCGTTTCAGCAGTCCGCGCACCGTGGTCGCCGCGAGCCCGGCATACGGCCCCGTCATCTGCTCCTGGAAAAGGTCGTGCACGGACTGGTAGTCCGCGGGCACGCCCCAGGTGAGGCCGTTTGCCGCAGGCGGCATCGACAGCAGCGCGATGGTCACCGCCTTCGCCAGCTCGCGGTCGCCCGCCCGCGTGACGGCGATCGGCCAGTCGGGATAGAGCGGGGTGCTGGTCGCGCAGGAGTAGTCCGGCTCTTCGCGGCGCGACAGCACCTTGAATTCGCGGGGGTCGATGACGCCCTTCGCCGCCAGCTGCTCGATCAGGCAGGTGCGGACGATCGCGGCATCCACGCGTCCGTCGCGCACCGCTTCCAGCGCCTGCCGCTGGGGCGGCCCCAGGAAGGACATGGCGGCATCGCCGGACTCCAGTTCGATTCCCGCATGGTGAAACTCCCGCGCCCCGGCAAGGTAGCCGCCGAAGGCGTCGGCCGCGACGGCGGCGATGCGCTTGCCGCGCAGGTCGGCGAGCGCGGCGAGGTCCTGCCGGTCCTTGCGTGCGACCACGGCCGAGCCGATCGAGCGTTCCGGCGACAGCGATTCGGGCGGCGACACGGTCGCGATGCGCTGCACGCCGGACTCGGCGGCCAGCGAAACGTAGAGGCCGGGATTGACGAGGACGAAGTCGAGGCGCCGGTTGCGCACGGCGTCGCGCAGGCTGGGGCCGTCGAGCAGGACCTGTTCGAAACGGTGGCCCGGAATCGCCTGGCCGAGGTATTGCGAGAGCGATGCCCAGCTCTCGACCGATTCCATCGGCCCGCGATAAGCGAGGATGCCGATGCGCACGGCCGGCTTGTCGGCGTCGGCGGCGGCGCCGACCGCCGGCAATGCAGCGAGGCAGAGGCAGGCGAGGTGGCGCAGCCTGCGAAGGAGTGGGTCCAGGGGCATGACGTTGTCCGCCGCTATTATGCCTATCGCCTTCGCGCTCCACATACGTAGTTGTGCGTATCGCCATCGAACCACGTGCGAATTTCGCGATGCGTCGCATCCGGGTACCGTCGCCTTGGACTCACGATAGGAGACCGAAATGGCGCACATGCGTTCTGCGATTACCTGCCTGGCATTGCTGATCTCGGCCGTCGCGGCGGCCGCCGACAAGCCTGCGCAGGCCGTCATCCCGACCGTGCAGACGGACCGGGCCACCCTGGACAACGGCGGCATCATCAAAGTGTCGGGCACGGCGGCTCCCGGCAAGCCGGTGTTCCTCGAAGTCTGGTCGGTGAAGACGGGGCGCACCTCGTACTTCGATACCAAGCCGGACGAGAAGACCGGCCAGATTCCCTATCGGCTCTACAAGACGGACGCCGTGAACGTCATGTACCGCGTCTACCTGCCGAAGGACAGGCAGCCGGTGCTCGACAAGTTCAAGGCGCAGGGCCCCGGCTGGTCGTATTCCAAGGCGCTCAAGGAAACCGGCGCGGACATCGCCTACAAGATTCCGGCCGCCATGCCGATCGACGCCTATCAGACTTCGCTGACGGCAAGCCTCTACGGCTCCAACGGCGAGCCTCTGGGCGCGCTCGACGACCAGGAGAAGAAGCGCCGCTCGATGCAGCTCGTCAAGGCGCGCTTCCGCAGCGTCGACAAGCTGCTGGTCGCCGGCGTCGACGTGCAGGCAGACGGCAGCTACAGCGCGGAGATCAAGGTTCCGTCCGGATCGCCGCCGGCCGAGTACATGATCGCCGCGGCGACCGGCAAGGACGAGCGCTCCGAGCCGGCCGTGGTGCAGAACAAGATCGCCTTCCCGGTGCTGTACTTCGAGAATGCCGGAACCAGCATCAACATCCTCTGGCCGTTCCTGCTGACGCTGGCCGTGACGACCTTCGGTGTGCTGATGGGCGCGGGCGGCGGCTTCATCCTCAATCCGCTGCTGCTGACCTTCTGGCCGCTTCCGCACACCATCGTCGCCGGCACGGCGATGCCGACGGTCCTCTTCTCGCAAGCCAGCGGCATCTACAACTACAACAAGATCAAGTTCATCAACTGGAAGCTCGGGGTGGTGCTCGGACTCGCCATGCTGGGCGGCGCCTTCATCGGCCCGAAGCTGACCGAATTGGTGTCGCTCGACCAGTTCAAGTTCATCTTCGGCTGGGTGCTGATCCTCCTTTCTGCGCTGATGGCCTGGCAGACCACGCCGCGCTATCTCGCCAACCACAAGAAGGAGCAGGCGATCCTCAACGAGTTCAAGCGCCGTGCAGAAGAGGCCGCCGCCCGCGAGCGCGACAGCCACGGCGGCCACCAGCCCGCGCACTGAAAGGACAACGATCATGGTCATCGAATTCTGGGGTCAGGAGTTCAAGGTCAATATCTTCATCGGCTGCATCGGTGCGTTCCTCATCGCCGTGCTGGCCTCGATGTTCGGCTTCGGCGGCGGGCCGTTCATGGTGCCGCTGCTGACGGTGGTGCTCGGGCTGCCGATGTACCTGGTGGTCGGCAGTTCGCTGCTGGCGATCTTCTTCAACACGCTGATGGGATCGGCGCGCCACTATCAGTTCGGCAACGTCGACATCGACCTGCTGCTCATCATGTTCCCGGCCGCGATCCTGGCGGGATTCATCGCGCCGCAGATCGCCAAGCGCGTGAATCCGCTCTGGGTCAAGCGCATCGCCGTGGTCGGCATGATGCTGCTCGCGCTCAGCCTGCTCGGGTTATATTAGAGTTAACTGAAATACAGGATCGCCAGATGAGCAACGGGGTTCCCAACGTGGCGGGCGTGGCGGCGGCAGCGCCGCATTCGGTGTTCAGCATGTGCGGCATGTGCGCGACGCGCTGCCCGATACGGGTCGACGTGAAGGACGGCCGCGCCGTCTGGCTCGAGGGCAACGCCTTCGATGCCGGCATGGGCGAGGCGCTGTGCGCGCGCGGCGCGGCGGGGCTTGCGCTCCAGGCGGACGACGAGCGGCCCCAGTATCCGATGATCCGCAGCGGTCCGCGCGGCAGCGGGCAGTGGCGCCGCGCCACCTGGGACGAGGCGCTCGACTACGTCGCAGCTCAGCTCAAGGACGTCATCGGGCGGCACGGCGGACGTGCCGTCGCGCTCTCGGATCGCGGCGGTCCCTTCGTCGATCTCACCAAGAGCTTCGTGCGTGCGCTCGGCTCGCCCAACTACTGCGACCACGATTCCTCCTGCGGGCGCAACGCGCACCACGCCAGCAAGACGCTACTTGGCCTCGGGCGTACGGACGTCGTGCTCGACTACAAGAACGCGCGCCACATAGTGCTCTACGGCCGCAATCTGCTGGAGGCGCTGCAGGTCAAGGAAGTACGCAATTTCATGGCCGGGCTGAAGCGCGGGGCGCGCTGCACCTACATCGATCCGCGCGTCACGGCCACGGCCCACCACGCGACCCGGCATTGGCAGATCCGTCCGAACACCGACTATGCGCTGAACCTGGCCATCATCCGCGAGGTGCTGCGTACCGGCGTCTACGACAAGGAATTCGTGGCGCGCTGGGTGACCGGGCTCGACACACTCGAAGATGCCGTCAGGGAATGTTCGCCCGAGTGGCAGGCGCAATACACGGGCATTCCGCCCGACGAACTGCGCGCCTTCGTCGAGGAGATCGCGGCCGATGCGCCGCGCGTGATCTTCCATCCGGGCTGGATGGTGGCGCGCCACAAGCAGTCGTTCTACGTTTCGCGCACCGCGCACATCCTCAATGCGCTGATGGGGGCGTTCGAGGTCGAAGGTGGCGTGCTGCTCGCCAAGGGGCCGGCGGACGCCGGTCGCAAGGGCTTGAAGAAGCTCATCGATCGCATTCCCAAGGTCGAGGAGAAGCGGGCCGACGGCGTCGGCTGGAAGTACAAGCATTGGGACGCCGGCGGCGGCATCGTGCATCGGCTCTTCGCGGCGATGGCCAGCGGCGATCCCTATCCGGTCGAGGCCTACATCGCCTATCGCCACGATCCGCTAACGGCGCTGCCCGATCCGGAAGCGCTGAAGAAGACCTTCGACAAACTCAAGCTGCTGGTCGCCATCGACGTCAATTACTCCGAGACGGCCTGGTATGCGGACGTGATCCTGCCCGAGGCGACGTATCTCGAGCGCGCCAACATCCTCGCCTCGAGCGCCGGGCTGAAGCCGGCGATCAACCTGCGCGACCAGGCGGTGGCGCCGCGCTTCGACAGCCGGCCCGCCTGGTGGATATTCCGCGAACTGGCGCGGCGCCTGGGCGTCGGCGAGTACTTCGACTTCGAGACCGTCGAGGACATCTGGGAGTACCAGCTCGAAGGCACGGGCGTCACGGTGGCCCAGTTGCGTGAGAAGGGCTTCGTTTCCCTGTGCGACAAGCCGATCCTCGCCGACCGCAAGGAGGGCCTCAAGTTCAAGACGCCGTCGGGGAAGATCGAGATCGTCAGCGATGCCCTCGAGGAGATGGGCATTCCGAGCCTCGCGCCGTTCGCGCCGCCCGCGCGGCTGGAGGGCGACAGCTTCCGCCTGCTGTTCGGCCGGCCCGGCACGCTGACCCACGGTCAGTCGGCCAACAACCCGCTGCTCGCCGGGCTGCATCCGGACAATCCGCTGATGATCCATCCGTCGCGCGCCGCCGCGCTCGGCATCGCGAACGGCGACCGCGTCGAGGTGAGCAACGGCGCCGCGGTCTTCGCGACCCATGCCGAGGTCAGCGACTGGATCCATCCCGATGCGGCGTTCATGCTGCACGGCTTCGGGCGCACGGTGCCGCGTCAGACGCGCGCCTTCGGCAAGGGCGTGGCCGACCAGCGGCTGCAGGTCGGCATGCTCGACGAGTTCGATGCGGCGGGAGGCGGCAGCGCCATGACGGAAACCATCGTGCGCGTGCGGAGGGCCCAGGCATGAGCAGGTATGTCCTCCATCACGAGGCCGGCGATTGCATCGGCTGCCGGGCCTGCGAAATCCACTGCAAGACGAACAAGGGGCTGGGACCGGAAGCCTCGCCCTGCCAGATCGTCCCGGTGGCGACGCCGGGCCATCCGCGCGCGCGCTTCGTCTTCATGCCGTGCTTCCACTGCGAGGAAGCCTGGTGCATGGCGGCCTGCCCGACCCAGGCGGTGCGCCGGCGCGACAAGGACGGCATCGTCTTCATCGAGCCCAGCCTGTGCATCGGCTGCAAGAGCTGCCTGGCCGCCTGCCCCTGGGGGGCGCCGCAGTGGGACGCTGCCGCCCGCAAGGCCGTCAAGTGCGACCTGTGCAAGGACCGGCTCGACGCTGGGCTCAAGCCCGCCTGCGTCACCAAGTGCGTCACGGGCTGCCTTTCGCTGGCCGACGCCTCGGAGGTCCAGCAGCAGCGGCGCGCCGCGGCAGCCAAGACGCTGGCTGGAACGCGCTGATGTTCGATCGCCTCGCCACCGGACGTCCGCTGACCTCCTGGTGCTCGCTGCTGCATCCGGCGACGCTCGAGCGCTACCTCGAAGTCGGCGGCTTCGCCGGCTTCCGCAACGCCATCCGCATGACGGCGTCGGAACAACTTTCCGAACTGCGGGCCAGCGGGCTGCGCGAGGCCGGTCCTTCGGCCGAACCGCTGTTCCTCGCCTGGCAGCGGCGTCGCCAGCGCGGCGGCGGTACGGAGTTGGCCGTCGATGCCGTGGCGCTCGATCCGCGCAGCCAGGCCGGCCATTACCTGCTCGCCGGCAATCCCTATGGCTTGGTCGAAGGCCTGCTGATCGCGGCGCGCGCCTTCGGCGCGACGCGCGCCTCGGTGCGTCTGCCTGCCGCCTCGGCCGACCTGGAGGTGCGCCTGCTCGATGCCTGGGAAGAGGTGCGGGGCCGCGCCCTCAACGACGGACAGGAGCTCGAGATCGGCTTCAGCCACGGGCATCGGCCGTCAATGCGCACCGACGGCAACGGCCACGGCGAGAACGGCGTGCTCCTGCAGAGCATCGAGACCTGGTACCACACGGTCCTGGTGTTCGCCCTTGGCGCAGCCACTTACCGGCTGCTGCCCGGCGAGGCGCAGGTCGGCACGGAGCTTGTCACCCTCGGCGGTGAAGTGCGGCGCCCCGGCCTGGTCGAAGTGGCGGCCGGCAGCGATCTATGGCGCATCGTGGAAGAGCAGGGCGGCGGCATCGCCGACGAGCGCTTGCCGGCGGCCCTTGCCCTCGACGGCGGCCTCGGCGGCTTCCTTCCGCCCAGCGCGCAAGTTCGCTTCGGCCCCGAGGACCTGCTCGCCGCCGTCGTCAGCCCGCGTCCGCAGACGCTCTGGGTGATCGGCCGCGACCGCTGCCTGGTGGACCTGACGCGCGATGCGCTGTACCGGCACTGGAAGATGGCCGAAGGCAGCGACCGCGCGACGCGCGCGTTGCTGGCCCGCGCGGCGCGCCTGGTCACCCAGATCAAGGTGGGCCGGGCCGGACGGGGCCACCTGGCCGAACTGGAAGAGCTCGGCCATCAATTGCACGGCCGCAACCTCGCGGCCGCCTGGCCCCTCGGCAGCGCACTGATGCATTTCCGCAGCGTATGGGAAGAGCATCTGGCCGAGGGCCGCTGCAGCGCCGGCGTCTGCTTCAAGCGGCCGCCGCCGCCTTGCCAGGCCGCGTGTCCCGCCGGACTCGACATCCCGAGCTTCATTGCGCACATCGGCCATCACCACTACGAGGACGCCGTGCGCGTGATCGTGCAGGACAACCCGCTGCCGATGACTTGCGGCCTGGTGTGCCCGGCGCCCTGCGAATCGGCCTGCCTGCGCGGCCAGACGACGTCCGAGCCGCTGTTCATCCGGCCGATGAAGGCCGTCGCTTCGCGCCATGCGCTCAAGGAGTACGGACGCTACGACCTGCCCGAGCGCGCTCCCGCCACCGGCAAGCGCGTGGCCGTCATCGGCGCCGGCCCGGCCGGCCTCGCGGCGAGCTACTTTCTCGCCGTGCGAGGCCACGAGGTGGAGATCTTCGAATCGCAGGAAGACGCCGGCGGCATGCTGCGCTACGGCATTCCGGCCTACCGGCTGCCGTCGCACCTGCTCGACATCGAGCTGGCGCAGATCGAGCGGCTCGGCGTCAGGATCCATACCGGCGTCCGCGTGGACAGCCTCAAGGCGCTGCGCGAGCAGGGTTTCGACGCGATCTTCATCGCGCCGGGCTTCCAGCTGTCGCGCAAGGTGCCTTTCGAAGGCGCCGACCTGCCGCTCGTCGGCGGCGGCGTGGACTTCCTGCGCGGGGTTCGCAGCGGCGCCAATCCGCGCCTCAAGGAGCGCGTCGTGGTGGTCGGCGGCGGCAACGTCGCGGTCGACGTGGCATTGACGGCCTTGAGGCAGGGGGCGCGGCACGTCACCATGGTTTGCCTCGAGAAGCGGCGCGAGATGCCCGCCAGCCACTCCGAGATCGAGACGGCCCTGGCCGAAGGCGTGGCGATCCAGAACGGCTGGGGGCCGCTCAGGGTGACGTCCGACAACCAGGTGACCTTCCAGCACTGTCCGCAGGTGTTCGACCAGAACGGCCGCTTTGCGCCGCGGTTCGATCCCCAACGCCTGCTGACGCTCCCGGCCGATCACGTGCTGCTCGCCGTGGGCCAGATGCTCGACGACCATTACCTCGAGGACGGCCAGTTGGAGGTGCAGCGCGGGCTGCTGGTGGCCGATCCGGTGACGCTGAAGACGAAGGAGGTCGGCGTGTTCGCCGGCGGCGACGCGGTGCACGGTCCGCGCACGGTGGTGGCGGCGGTACGCGCCGGCAAGCAGGCGGCTGCGTCGGTGGACGCCTGGCTGCGCCAGGAGCGCCTGGACGGTCGTTGGAGCGAGCCGCAGCGACGCGATCGCGTGGCGCCGCTGCATACCGACGCCCACCTGCGCAGCCACGCTCACCGCAGCCTGATGCCGGAACTCGGCGTCGAGCAGCGCGAAAACTATCGCCAGGTGGAGCTGGGCCTGAGCGAGGCGCAGGCCGACCAGGAGGCGAGCCGTTGCCTGCGCTGCGACATCTGCATCGGCTGCGGACTGTGCCAGCTCGTGTGCAGCGAAATGGGTCCGGAAGCCCTGCACATGGAGGAAACCAGCGCAGGGCGCCTGGCGTTCCAAGATTTCGAGCGCCCCGGAAGCCGCTGCATCGGTTGCGGCGCCTGTGCCCAGGTCTGCCCGACGGGCGCCATTGCGATCGAAGACGTCGGCGGTGCGCGCCGTACGATCATCACCGGTACGGCGGTCAAGTCGCTTTCGCTGCAGCCTTGCGCCGCGTGCGGCAAGCCCAGTCAGTCGCCGGCGCATCGGAACCTGGTGGCCGAGCGGGTCGGTTCCGCGGGTGCCGCGCATTTCGCCGCCGGCCTGTGTCCCGACTGTGCCCGGACAGCGGCGGCCGCCACGCGCGTCGCATCCTGCTAGGCGCTCTTAAGCGATAATCCGACGATGGCCGTGCGGCGCATCCGACGCGCGCGGCATTTCCGGGAACCGCCATGGAACGCATCACCATTTCACTCGACGAGGACCTCGTGCGCGAGTTCGACCGGCTGATCGAGCAGCGCGGCTACAGCAACCGGTCGGAGGCGGTGCGCGATCTGCTGAGGAGCCATCTCGAGCAGTCGCGCCAGGAGAACAACGAGGCGCGCCATTGCGTCGCCAGCCTTTCCTACGTCTACAACCATCACGAGCGCGAGTTGGCCGAGCGGCTCACCGAACTCCAGCATGGCCACCACGATCTGACGGTGGCGACCATGCACGCGCATCTCGACCACGACAACTGCCTGGAAACCGTCCTGCTGCGCGGACCGACGGCGGCGGTGCGAAGTTTCGCCGACGCGCTCACGGCCGAGCGGGGCGTGCGCCACGGCAGCATCAACGTGGTCTCGGTCGAGGTCGACCGCGGCGCCCACAGCCACGGCTATGCGCCGGCCGGCGGGCGCGCCCACGCGCACCTGCACCTGAAGCCCAAGGCATGAGCGACAAGCCGCCCTCCATCCTCGAGACGCTCGCCGCGGCCACCGGCGCGGCGGCCGAGGACATGGTGTGGCTCGACGTCATCCACAAGATGGATGAGGTCTACAACGACCTGCTCAAATACGAAGTGGCGCTCGAAGAAAAGAACGCCGCGCTGGAGGATTCCCAGCAGTTCATCTCCTCGGTGCTCACCTCGATGTCGGACGTCCTCATCGTCTGCAGCCGCGCCGGCATCGTGGAGAGCGTCAACCAGTCGATGCTGACGATGACGGGCAAGACCGAGGAGGAGCTGCGCGGCCGGCCGATCTTCGACCTGTTCGCCGACGAGGCGTCGCGCCAGGCCGCCCAGCGCCACTTCACCGGCCATCCGGGCGAGAAGCTGGTCGATTGCGAATTGCAGTTGGCCAGCGCGGGCGGCGCGTCGGTGCCGGTCTCGCTCAATTGCACGCCGCGCTACAGCGCGCTCGGCAAGCTGGCCGGGGTCGTCGTCACCGGGCGCCCGGTGGGCGAACTGCAGCGGGCCTATCAGGCATTGCGGCGTGCGCACGAGGAACTCAAGCACACCCAGCAGCAATTGCTTCATTCGGAGAAGATGGCGTCGCTGGGCCGCCTGGTGGCCGGGGTCGCGCATGAGCTCAACAACCCGATCAGCTTCGTGCTGGGCAACGTGGTGGTGCTGCAGAAATACGCGCGCCGCGTCGGCGAGTATCTCGCCGCGGTAGACGCCGGCATGCCGGCAGCGGAGCGCGAGCAGCTGCGGCGGGATCTGCGTATCGACCGCATCATGGGCGACATGCCCTCGCTGATCGAAGGCACGGTCGAAGGGGCGGAGCGCACGCGCGACATCGTCGACGGCCTCAAGCGCTTCTCCGCCGTGGACCGCGACGAGCGCGATCGCTTCGACCTGGTGCCGGTCATCGAGCGCGCGGTGAATTGGGTCGCCAAGGCGGGGCCCGAGCGCTTCCGCGTCGACCTGCAGCTGCCGTCGCCGCTGTACGTCGTGGGTTCCGCCGGCCAGATGCAGCAGGTGGTCATGAACCTGGTGCAGAATGCCGTGGATGCCGCAGCCGGTTCCGCCGAGGCGCGCCTGACGGTGACGGCGAGCGCTGACGGCGAGTGGGCCGTGATCGAGTTCCGGGACTACGGGCCGGGCATCAGCGCCGAGAACCTCGGCCGCATCTTCGACCCGTTCTTCACCACCAAGCCGGTCGGCAAGGGCACCGGCCTGGGACTGGCGATCAGCTACGGCATCGTCGAGCGGCACGGCGGCAGGCTTTCCGCCTTCAACCATGCCGAGGGGGGCGCGGTTTTCACCCTGGTGCTGCCGTTGGCGGGGAAGGCCGCGGGCTAGCAGCCGTCAACCGTCGCGTGGGATGGCTTTCGGCCCGCGGTCGGTCGCCGGGTCAGAGGAGCCCGGTCACCCAGGCAGCGCCGGCGAGGCCGAGCACGGCCAGCAACGCAAGCGCGGCGGCGGGCGCCACGCTGCCGCCGCTGCGCATCAGCGAGACTGCGTAGGCGGCCTTCAGCATGTTGTTCGAGGAGGCGGCGATGAGCACCGCCGCGGCGCCGACGGCGCTGGACAGCGTTCCTGCGCGTTCCTGCGCGACGCTGAGCACGAAGGGATCGATGTCGGAGAATCCGACGACCGCCGCGAGGCCGTAGATGCCGCCGGCGCCGAAATGCGCATTGACCCAGTTCGAGGCGATCGAGATCACGACGAAGAGGACGGCGAAGATCAGCGCGGCGTTGAGTTCGAGCGGGTTGGTCGGCGTCGCCGAGACTTCCTGCGGCTGACCCATCGCCGACGGCGCGCCGCGCAATGCGGCCAGCACGATGCCGGCGGCGGCGAGCGCGAGCAGCAGCGGCGCGAGCGCCATGGCCAGCGACCAGTTGAGCAGGGCGATGATGGCGAGCAGCCGCAGGTACATCACGGCGGTGGCGAGCACGATGCCGATCTGGGCGATCCGCGTGGCGGCGGGATCGGCGCCCGCGCGCTTCGCGAGCACCACGGTGGTCGCCGTCGATGAATAGAGGCCGCCGAGCAGCGCCACCCACCAGCCCGCGCCCTGGGGCGCGACATAGCGCTGCAGTAGGTAGCTGGCGTAGGAGACCGTGCAGACGGCGAGCACGGCGAGCCAGACCTGGTGCGGCGTGATCTGCGTCAATGAGGTGACCGGCTCGTTGGGCAGGATCGGCATGATGAGGCCGGTGAGGATCAGGAACTTGCCGGCGGTGACGATCTCCGCGAGCTCGATGCGGCGGGCCAGTTGGTGGAGCCGCTCGCGCGCTGCCAGCAACAGGACGGCGCCGACCGTTACGGCGATGGCGACCCAGGGCGGACCGACCATGACGGCGGGTCCGAGGAGGTAGGCGAGCACATTGCAGACCGGCACCATCAGTCCGGCGTTGGAATGACCCTCGCCGGCGCTGCTCGCCACCTGCGTCCAATAGTAGGCGGTGAGCCAGGCGCCGAGGATCAGCAGGCCGACGCTGAAGGGCAGCAGGCGCTCGGCGTCGAGCCGGAACAGCAGGGCGCCCGCGAGCGCCAGCAGCGGAAAGCTGCGCACGCCGCCGGGGCGCTGCTTGCCGCCGCGCGAGTAGAAGTCCTCGAAAGCCAGGCCGAAGAAGAAGCCCAGCGCGAGGACCAGGAAGAAATCGGCGAACAGGCTCATTTCCGGTGACATGAGCCGAATTTACACCATGGCCCGCCGACCGGTGGCGTGGTAGGAGGAAAGTAGATAAACTTCCTACCGTCGCTTTCCGGAGTCCGCTTCGTCATGGACGCGCTGCCCCAAGATCTCGTCGCCTTGAGCCTGCTGGTGTTCGTGCTCGGCATGAAACACGGCTTCGATGCCGATCATCTGGCGACCATCGACGGCCTCACGCGCTTCAATGCCCGCAGCAACCCGCGCCTGGCGCGCTTCTGCGGCACCCTGTTCTCGCTCGGTCACGGTGCCGTGGTGGTCGCGACGAGCCTGACGGTAAGCACCCTGGCCCGCCACTGGCAGGCGCCCGAGTGGCTGGAAAGCGTCGGTGCCTGGGTCTCGATCGCCTTCCTGCTGGCGCTCGGCGGCGTGAATATTCTTGCGGTCCTGACGAGCGCGCCGGGGCAGGTCGTCCAGCCGGTCGGGCTCAAGGGGCGCTTCCTGGGGCGCCTGGCGCAGGCCGCCAGTCCGCTATGGATTGCGCTGGTCGGCGCGCTGTTCGCGCTGTCGTTCGACACTTTGAGCCAGGCGGCGCTGTTCGCGCTGACGGCGACGCGCTTCGGCGGCTGGGAGCATGCGCTGCTGCTCGGCCTCCTCTTCATGGCAGGAATGCTGGCGACGGACGGCGTGAACGGCTTTTGGATCGCCCGCCTCATTCGCCGTGCCGACCGGGTTGCCGTGGTTGCCTCGCGCATCATGAGCCTGGTCGTCGGCGGCATGAGCCTGGCGGTCGGCGCCTTCGGCATCGCCCGCATGTCGCTGCCGGCCGTGGATGCCTGGAGCGCCGGCAAGGAACTGGCGTTCGGCGGCGCCGTGGTCGCCGTCATCGCCGCGAGCTTCCTGGTCACCCTGCGCGTTTCCCGCGCGGCGTCGCTGCCGGTCGCGGCCGATCGCTGAGGCTGTCGTTCCGCGGCGATAATGCCGCCATGAATTCGTCCATATTCGATCCCGGCTCCGTGCGGGTCGCAGTTTGCGGCTCCGGCGGGCATGCGCAGGTCGGCTTGTCCGTCGAGCGGCCGAACGCCGCGTCGCTGTTGCGAGGCCGTCCGGCTGACGAGGCGGTGCGCATGCTGCCGCTGCTCTATGCGATCTGCGGGGCGGCTCAGGGCGTTGCCGGGCAGCTTGCGCTGGCGGCCGCGCGCGGCGACGCAAGAACCGGAGCGATCGATCCTGCGGTGCTCGCCGAGGCTCGCCGCGAACACCTTTGGCGTCTATTGCTCGACTGGCCGCAGGCGCTCGGCCTGTCGCCGCAGCGCGAACTGTTCGTCGCCGCGCGCAAGCGCGCCGGTGCGGACGACTTCTGCGAGTGGGCATTGCAGGATCTGAGCGAGCATTTCGCCCGCGTCGAGGCGGCGTTGACGTCGCAAGCCGAGATGGCGCTGGGCGAGGACCCCTGGCTGCCGCCGCTGACGGCTGCCCAGACGGTCGACGCCTGGCCTCGCCTCGACGCGGCGTGGGCCGCGATGCCGGTCTGGCGCGGCGCGCCGGCAAGCACCGGCGCGCTGGCGCGGCATCCCGAACTGGCGGGGGGCAGCCCCATTCTCGCCCGCGCCGCCGCACGAGCGGCCGACCTGATCGACTCCGCAGGGCTGGGCATCGCGAGTTCGGCGACCGTGGCCGCGGGCGTCGGCCGTGCGGCGGTGGAGACCGCGCGCGGGCTCCTGCTGCACGAGATCGTGCTCGACGGCGACAGTGTCGCGGACTACACCATCGTCGCGCCGACGGAATGGAACTTCCATCCGGCAGGGGCGCTCGCGCAGCTGCTGCAGCGGATGGCGGGCGGCGACGACGACGAGTTCAGGATTGCCGCCGAGCGGGCGATGCTCGCGTGGGATCCCTGCGTGCGCTGGGAGATCGAAGCGGCGGAGTAGCCTCAGTTCCCGCGTTCGAGATCGCGCACCAGCTTGTATTCGACGGCGTCCACCAGCGCCAGCCAAGAGGCGTTGATGACGTCCGTGGAGACGCCGATGGTGGTCCAGTGCTCGTGGCGGTCGGAGGATTCGATCAGCACGCGCACCTTTGCGGCCGATGCCATGTCGGAGTCGAGCACACGCACCTTGAAGTCGGTGAGCTTCATCTCGCGGATGGCCGGATAGAAGCGCTCGAGCGCCTTGCGCATCGCCTTGTCGAGCGCGTTCACCGGGCCGTCGCCCTCCGCGGCGGTAATCTCCTCGAGCTCGCCGACGCGGATCTTTATCATCGCCGACGAGTTCGCGCCGTTGACCGCCGGTTCGTCGACGATCACCTTGAACTCCCGCAGTTCGAAGAAGGGCTGGTACTTGCCGAGCTCCTTCCGCACGACCAGATCGAAGGAACTCTCGGCGGTCTCGAACTGGTAGCCCTCGTGCTCGAGCTGCTTCAGGCGGTCCATGATGCGCTGGGTGACCGGCGAGTCGCGCGTGATCGTGGGATCGATGGCCCGGATGGTGGCGAGCAGGGTGCTGCGGCCGGCGACTTCCGACATCAGGATGGTGCGGCGGTTGCCGACCAGTTCGGGATCGATGTGCTCGTAGGCGGTCGGCGTCTTGTTGACCGCGTCGATGTGCATGCCGCCCTTGTGGGCGAAGGCGTGGCTGCCGACGAAGGGCTGCTTGTCGTTGGGCGCCTGGTTGGCGATCTCGCTGACGTAGCGGGCCAGCGAGGTGAGCAGCGGCAGGCTGTCGGGCGGCAGGCAGCGGTGGCCGAGCTTTATCTGCAGGTTGGGGATGATGGAGCAGAGGTTGGCGTTGCCGCAGCGCTCGCCGATGCCGTTGATGGTGCCCTGCACCTGGACGGCGCCGGCGCGCACGGCGGCCAGCGAGTTGGCCACCGCCATTTCGCCATCGTTGTGGCAATGGATGCCTACGGCCGTGGTGAAGCGCCCGGTAACGGCTCGGGTGATCTCGAAGATCTCCTCGGGGAAGCTGCCGCCGTTGGTGTCGCACAGGCACAGGCTGTCGGCGCCGGCATCTGCGGCGGCGGCCAGAGTCTGCAGCGCGTAGTCGGGATTGGCTTTGTAGCCGTCGAAGAAGTGCTCGGCATCGAACACCACCTCGCGGCCCTGCTGCTTGAGATAGCGCACGGTGTCGCCGATCATGCGCAGGTTCTCCTCGGGCGTGGTGCGCAGGATGTCGGTGACCTGGAAGTCCCAGCTCTTGCCGAAAACGGCAATGGCGGAGGTGCCGGCCTGCAGCAGCGAGCGCACGTTGGCGTCGGCCGCCGGCGCCGTGCCGACCTTGCAGGTGCTGCCGAAGGCGATGAGGCGGGCGTTCTTCAGTTCGAGCTTCGCGACGCGGCTGAAGAACTCGAGGTCCTTGGGGTTCGATCCCGGGTTGCCGGCCTCGATGTAGCGAATGCCGAGGGCGTCGAGCTGCTCGATGATCTTGAGCTTGTCCTCGACGGAATAGGAAATCCCCTGCGCCTGCGCGCCATCGCGCAATGTGGAATCGTAGATGGCGATATTGCTCACGTCTGCTCCTGCCGTCCGCCCGAGATGGACGGATCGATTATTTCAATGGGGGCGAAGAATACCCCATGCCGGGGCGCCCATCGTAGCCCGCCTACCGGAATCCGGCACTCCGCGGGGAGGTGGACTGCGGAAATACGGGGGTTTCGGGGTCATAAGTAAGGTATCGGGTGGGCTTTAATTCCGCTTCGGCTTAGGTATAATCCTGCGGTTTTCGGGTGCCGTCTTTTGAACCTTCAGGGAACCAATCATGAGTTGTGACGAGAAAGTGGATTGCGGTCGGCGTCGGCTGATCGTTGCCACGGCGACTGTCGGCGGTGTGGCCGGGGTTGCGGCCGCGGTGCCGTTCCTCGCCAGCTTAGCGCCGTCCGAGCGGGCCAAGTCCGCCGGTGCACCGGTGGAAGCCGATATCAGCAAGCTTGCCCCCGGCCAGATGATGACTGTCGAATGGCGCGGCAAGCCCGTGTGGATCATCCACCGTACCAAGGAAATGCTCGAAGGCCTGCGCAAGGTCGACGACAAGGTTTCCGACCCGCAGTCCGAGCGCAACCAGCAGCCCGACTACGCGAAGAACGAATACCGCTCCATCAAGCCCGAATACATGGTCGCCGTCGGCATCTGCACCCACCTGGGCTGCTCGCCGAGCGACAAGTTCGCGCCCGGCGCCATCGATGCCGATTGGCAAGGCGGCTTCCTCTGTCCGTGCCACGGTTCGACCTTCGACCTGGCCGGGCGTGTTTACAAGAACAAGCCGGCGCCGACGAACCTCGAAGTGCCGCCGCACAAGTACCTGTCCGACGGCCGGATCGTCATCGGCGAAGACAGCAAGGGGGCGTAAGCGATGGCAAGCACTGCAGAAAAGTTCAAGAGCAACGGCACCTTCCTGGGCAACGTCCTGGAATGGGTCGATGCCCGCTTCCCGGCCACCGCGCTGTGGAACGACCACCTCGCCAAGTACTACGCGCCGAAGAACTTCAACTTCTGGTACTTCTTCGGTTCGCTGGCGCTGCTGGTGCTGGTCAACCAGATCGTCACCGGCATCTTCCTGACGATGCATTACAAGCCGGACGCGTCTTTGAACGCCTCCGGCGTGCCGGTGGCCTTCGCCGCCGTTGAGTACATCATGCGCGACGTGCCGTGGGGCTGGCTGATCCGCTACATGCACTCGACCGGCGCCTCGGCCTTCTTCATCGTCGTGTATCTGCACATGTTCCGCGGCCTGATGTACGGTTCCTACCGCAAGCCGCGCGAATTGACCTGGCTGTTCGGCGTGCTGATCTACCTGTGCCTGATGGCCGAAGCCTTTGCCGGCTATCTGCTGCCGTGGGGCCAGATGTCCTACTGGGGCGCGCAGGTGATTCTGAACCTGTTCTCGGCGATCCCGGTGATCGGTCCGGACCTGTCGCTGTGGATCCGCGGCGACTTCGTGGTCGGCGACGCGACGCTCAACCGCATGTTCTCCTTCCACGTCATCGCGATCCCGTTCGCCCTGGCCGGCCTGGTGGTCGCGCACCTCATCGCGCTGCACGAGACGGGTTCGAACAACCCGGACGGCATCGAGATCAAGAAGCACAAGGACGCAAACGGCATTCCGCTCGACGGCATCCCCTTCCATCCGTACTACACGGTGAAGGACATCGTCGGCGTGGTGGGCTTCCTGATGATCTTCGCCATCGTGATGTTCTTCGTGCCCGAAGGCGGCGGCTATTTCCTGGAAGCCAACAACTTCTTCCCGGCCGACCCGCTGAAGACCCCCCCGCACATCGCGCCGGTGTGGTACTTCACGCCCTTCTACTCGGTGCTGCGCGCCAATACGGTGAACTTCTTCTGGATCGACGCCAAGCTGTGGGGCGTGATCTTCATGGGCCTCGCCGTGATGGTGTTCTTCGCGCTGCCGTGGCTGGACAAAAGCCCGGTGAAGTCGATCCGCTATCGCGGCCCGCTCTACAAGGGCGCGTTGGCTATCTTCATCGTCTGCTTCTTCATCCTGGGCTATCTGGGCATGCTGCCGCCCACCCCGGTGGGCACGATCGTCTCCCAGATCTGCTCGATCCTGTACTTCGCCTTCTTCCTGCTGATGCCGATCTACACGAAACTGGACAAGTGCCAGCCTGAACCTGACCGGGTGACGATGAAATGAAAAAGCTGCTGTTCGTACTCCTGTCGGCGCCGTTGCTGGCTTTCGCTGCCGGTGCCGAACTCCACCTCGACAAGGCGCCTGACCACGCGCGCGACTTCGCCGCGCTCCAGACCGGCGCCAAGGTCTTCGTCAACTACTGCCTGAACTGCCATTCGGCGTCCTACATGCGCTACAACCGCCTGCAGGACATCGGTTTGACGGATGCGCAGATCAAGGAAAACCTGATGTTCACGGCGGACAAGGTCGGCGAGACCATGACCATCGCGATGCAGCGCGCCGACGCCAAGGCCTGGTTCGGCGCCGCGCCGCCCGACCTGACGGTGATCGCCCGCGCCCGCTCCTCCGAGTTCGGCAGCGGTGCCGACTGGCTGTACACCTACCTGCGCGGCTTCTACCGGGACGACGCCCGTCCGACGGGTTGGAACAACGTGGTGTTCGCCAACGTCGGCATGCCGCACGTGCTGTGGGAGCTGCAGGGCGACCAGGTGCTCGAGGGCGAGCATCTCAAGCTGGTCAAGCCGGGCAAGCTGTCGCCCGAGAAATACGACGAGCTGGTCGGCGATCTGGTGGCCTACCTCAACTACATGGGCGAGCCGGTCTCCGAGTTCCGCAAGCGCCTGGGTGTTGTGGTGCTGATCGCTTTGGCGGTAATCTTTGTCTTCGCCTACGCGCTCAAAAAAGAGTACTGGAAAGACATCCACTGAGGTCTTTGGAAGCGTGAACTACTTATGGGGCATCGTGAAATGAATGCACCGCCTGTCCGCAAGGTCGTGCGTGATGCCGATTATTCCTGGGGTACCAGTACCATGATGAACCTGTATTCGGGTACCACGGACCCGTTCAGCCATCGCTGCCGCATCGTCCTGTACGAGAAGCAGATGGACTTCCAGGTAATCGACGTCGACCTGTTCAACAAGCCGGAAGACATCGCCGTCATCAACCCGTACAACCGGGTGCCGGTGCTCGTGGATCGCGACCTCGTTCTCTACGAGGCCAACATCATCAACGAGTACATCGACGAGCGCTTCCCGCATCCGCAGCTGATGCCGCCCGAGCCGCAGACCCGGGCCCGCGCGCGCCAGCTGCTGTTCACCATGGAACAGGAGTTGTTCAGCCACATCGAGGCGCTCGAGAAGAACCTCAAGTCGGCCGACAAGTCGCGTGCACATGTGCGCGACCGCCTGGTCGAACTGTCCGGCCTGTTCTCCAAGCAGAAGTACATGCTGGGCGAGGACTTCTCGATGCTCGACGTCGCCATCGCTCCGCTTCTGTGGCGGCTCGATCACTACGGCATCGAGCTGCCGAAGACGGCCGCGCCGCTGCTGAAGTACGCGCAGCTGGTGTTCTCCCGCCAGGGTTTCATCGATTCCCTGACGCCCTCGGAAAAGGTGATGCGCCGCTGAGCCGGCGGCGCCGTCACCGCGCCACCCCGTGATCTCCACGAAGCCCTATCTGCTGCGCGCCATTTACGAATGGTGCATCGACCAGGGCTTCGTGCCTTACATGACCGTCGCCGTCGACGCGCGCACGCGGGTGCCGCGCGAGCACGTCAAGAACGGCCAGATCACGCTCAACATCGGCCCGGAAGCCAGCCATCAGCTGATGATGGGCAATGAGGAGATCACCTTCCAGGCCCGCTTCAACGGCGCTGCCTTTCCGGTGGTGATTCCGGTCGACGCCGTGGCCGCGATCTTTGCGCGCGAAAACGGGATGGGCATGTCGTTCGAGGTCGGCCCGGCGGCCGCGGCGGCGGCACCCGAGGAAGCGCCGACCGAGCCCGAACCCGAGACGCCCCCGCCCGACAAGCCGCGTTCGCACCTGACGCGCGTCAAGTAGCCGACCGCCACTTGTGGCCGGCCTTCGGCCGACCGCTACTTGTCCTTCATCACCCAGACGCCGTCCCACTCTTCGCCCGGTGGATTTTCCGCCAAGTGGCGGCAGCGCTCGACGTAGATCGACGCCGCCTTGTCGTTGGGGCTGAGCGCCAGGACCTGCTCGAACTGCCGCACCGCCTCCGCCCACTTGCGGCCGCGGTATTGCGCCAGCCCGGCCTTGAAGAGGCCGAGCGCCTCGATCATCTGCGGGTAGCTCCGGTCGGTGTGGTAGTCGAGGATCTCGTAGATCGCTACCGGCTGGGTCTTGCCCTTGACGACGACGAAGTCGAGTTCGCGGCTGTAGTAGGTGCCCTTCAGCTGCTTGTAGGTAAATTCGCTCACCAGGATGTGGGCGCCGTACTGCTTGCAGGCGGACTCCAGCCGCGCCGCGAGGTTCACGCCGTCGCCGATGATGGTGTAGTTCATCTGCTTCTTCGACCCGATGTTTCCGGACACGACGGTATCGGTGTTGAGTCCGATGCCGATGTCGACCGGCAGCTTGCCCTCCGCAACGCGATGCACGTTCCAGTCGGCGAGCGTCTTCAGCATGGCGATGGCGGTGCGCACCGCGCGGTCGCAGTCGTCGTCGTGCGCGACCGGGATGCCGAAGGCCGCCATGGCGGCATCGCCGATGAACTTGTCGAGCATGCCGCCTTCGCGCTGGATGCAGTCGACCATCAGCGTGAAATATTCGTTGAGCAGCGCGACCGTGCCCTGGGCGCCTAGCCGCTCGGTGATGGTGGTGAAGCCGCGGATGTCGGAGAACAGCACCGTCGCCTTGACGCTCTGGCCGCCGAGGGCCTCGGCGCCGCTCGCCAGCATCTGGTCGGCGATGCCGGGGTCCATGTAGCGCGAGAGCGTGGATTTCATGCGCTTCTCGTTGGAGATGTCCTCGATCATCAGCATCGAACCGATCGGCTTGCGCTCGACGGACAGCAGCGGCAGGGCGGTCAGGTTCACCGAGATCCGTTCGGCGCCGAGGCGCAGCTCCCCGTCCATGACGATCTCGGCCATCTGCGTTTCGGTGGCGCTTTCCAGCTTGTCGAGCACCCAGCCGTTGTCTTCGCCGAAGAAGTCGCGCGCCGGGCGGTAGAGCGTGCCCGCCGGCTGGGCGCGCAGGATGCGCAGGCCCGCGGCGTTGCAGGTGACGATGTGATCGTGCTCGTCGAGGGTGATGACGCCGTTCGACATCGACTCGAGCATCGCCTCGTTGTAGTTCTTCATCGCCTGGACGTCGGCGAACAGCTTGGCGTTCTCGAGCGCGATCGAGATCTGCGCGGTGAAGGCGCGCAGCCGCGACTCGTCGTCGTTGGTGAACGGTCCGCCGCGCTTGTTCAGCACCTGGGTCACGCCGATGGTCTTGCCGTGCTTGTTGACGATCGGGACGCACAGGATCGAGCGCGTGAAGTAGCCGGTCTTCTTGTCGAAGGCCGGATTGAAGCGCAGGTCGGCGTAGGCGTAGGGGATGTTGATCGACTTGCCGGAGGTGAACACCACGCCGGCGATGCCGACGTGGTTGGGCAGCCGGATCTGCATCGATTCCAGTCCCTGGCCGACTTCCGACCACAGTTCGCCGGTCTTCTCGTCGTTGAGGAACAGGGTCGAGCGCTCCGCGTTGAGCAGGCGCGTCGCCTCGCCCATCACCTTCTGCAGCAGCGAACCGAGCTTGATGTCGGCGGTGACCTCGGAGACGACGTCGATGAATTCCATCTCCTGCCGCCGCACCGCCTGCATGCGTTCGATGAACTGCGCGCTCTGCAGGGCCAGCGTGCCCTGGCCCGTCATCGCCTGCAGCAGTTCCAGGTCGTGCCTGGTGAAGCGGCCCGTCCGCTTGTTGAGGGTCTGTGCGACGCCGATGACCTCGCCCTTGACCGTCTTGATCGGCACGCAGAGGATGCTGCGGGTATTGAAGCCCGTCTGCTCGTCGATGGAGCGATTGAAGCGCGCGTCAGCGTAGGCGTCGTGGATGATGAGCGGTTCGCCGGAGGTGTAGACGTAGCCCGCGATGCCGCTGGTATTGAGGATGCGAATCTCGCGCTGGATATGTCCCTGCGTGGCGCGCGAGTAGAGTTCGTTGGTGTCCGGGTCGTTGAGGAACAGCGAGCCGCGCTCGGCGTTCAGCTCCGCGGTGGTCATTTCCACGAGCGCATGCAGCACGCCGTCGAGGGTGTCGAAGGCGGCCATGCGGCGCGTGACGTCGAGCAGCAGCTCGGCGCGGCGCAGCCGTCGCCGGTCGTCGCTGCCGTTGCGGACGCCGGCCGGCTTCGTGCCGGACTTCGGCTTCGGCGAGGCCGCCGGCGAGTCCATCAGACGGGGCTCCCGACGGCGAGGCGAGCGGACTCGAGCTGCTCGCGCAGGGCGAGCACGGTCTCGTGCAGCTGGCGTGCCTCGTCGGCGCTGCGTCGTTGTTCCTGCTGCAGGGCGTTGGCCTTGTCGATGTCGGCAAGTTCGAGGGCTTCGCGCAGCGACGCGGCGGTGGCGCGCAATTGCGCGATCTCGTCCTGTCCCTGTGCCAGCGCGGCGGCGACGGCGGCGTCCCTGTCCGCGTGCGCCTTTTCCAGTTCCAGGCGCAGCGCCGCGACGGTCTCCTTGAGCTGCAGGATCTCGCCGTGGCTGTTGGCCACCGCCTGCTGCACCGCCTGCTCGCGCGCCACCTGCGCCAGTTCCAGTTCGTTGCGCAAGGCGGCCACCGCACGCTGCAGATCGCGCGCTTCGGCCTTCGCGACGGTAAATTCGTCGGGCTGGGCGGGCTTCATGGCGGCAGACTTTACCACAGCCGCCGTGCGGCATCGTCAGGCGTGGCCGGGTTCGGCGACCGGATGGCGCAGGTAGATGACCGCTTCGACCTGATTGCCCTGGCCGCGATACTCGAGTTCGTCGAAGGTCACCATGCGGGCCATCAGGATGCCGCGGCCGTTCGGCGCGAAGGCTCGCTCGGCATCGAGCTGCAGGTAGCGGCGCCATTCGAAGCCCTCGCCCTGGTCGGCGATGACGAAGCGGATCGCATCATTGCGACGCTCGGCGGCGACGGTCGCGGTGCGATCGCGGTATTCGGCCAGGCCGGCCCGGCGTTCGACCTCCTGTTGCCAGCGGTCCTCGCGGCAGAGGCGGCTCTTCTCCTCGTAGGAGATGCCGAGGTTGCCGTGCTCGACGGCATTGGTCATCAGCTCGGTGAGTCCGAGCGCGGCGACTTCGGGATCGGGACAGAGATGGGCAAGGAGGGCGGCCAAGCCGCACGCTTCCGACACGGTGCGGAAGCGGAACTCGGCCTTCACTGCCAGCTTGAATGCGTCCGTCTCAGCGCGCACGCGCCGTGCAGCCTCCTGGCGCGCCTCGATGTCAGCGAGCGCCGCGTGCACGATGGCGAGCAGCGATTCCGGCAGATAGGGTTTGGTCAGGTAGTAGTACGCGCCTGCCGCGATGCCTTCGGCGACCTGTTCCAGCGACGAGGCGGCTGTTTGCATGATGACCGGCAGATCGGCGTAGCGGGGCGTCGCCTTGAGTCGCCGCAGCAGGGCGATGCCGTCGAGGCGCGGCATCCAGCGGTCGAGTATGACCAGGTGATACGGCGCGATGGAGCTCTCCAGCTTCTCCCAGGCCTCTTCGCCGTCCGTCGCCATGTCGAGGCGATAGGCGGGGTCATCCAGGCATTCGGCGATGACCGCGCGGTTGACCGCCTCGTCTTCGACCACCAGGATGCGGTAGGACTTCATTGGGTCTCCGTGTGCGTCGTCCAGCGGCGGGCGACCGGGTTCCGTAGGATGTCCGCGATGCTATCATCCCGGCCGGCGCAGGTGCGCGCCTGAAAACGATAATGCACCGCCGCATGACGATCAAATCATTCACAGAATCTGTGGATTGTTCTGTGGAGATCTCGCGTACGGCCCGTCGCCATCGCGATCCGACTGCGGCGCTGAAAAGTTGGGCAACTCCGGCCACGTTCCAGCCGGTTCCAGTTTGCAGGGGAGATTCTCGATGATCGGTCAATCGCTGAAGACGCGTCTTTGGGTGTTGGGCGCGGTGAGTTGTCTTGGTATCGCGGTGCTGGCGTTTTCCGCCATCTGGCATGCGCAGCACAGCAAGGAGATCCTGATGCGGTTCGTCGATCAGGACATCGCCTTGAGCCGGTCGGCGACCAGTGCTTATGCATACGGCCTGCAGAGCGGTCAGGCGCTGCGCAACATCCTGCTCGAGCCCGGCAATCGTGTCGGACACGACAACCTCAAGCAGGCGACCGAGAAATTTACCGGTGAACTCGAGAATCTGAATCGCCTGCTCGGCAGCCTGCCCGACGGCCGCGACGTCGGCGACCAGCTCAAGGCCAAGGTGGGGAAGCTGCAACCGCTGCGTGCGCAAATCCTCGACCTGATCGTCGCCGGCAAGGTCGACGAAGCCCGCAGCGAGCTGATCGCCAAGGAGACGCCGGCTTGGCGGGCCGTGCGTGCCGACTTGCTCGACCTGGTGAAGCGCACCGACGAAGCGGCCGCCAAGGAGCGCTCGGCGCTGCTCGACGATTTCAGCGCATCCTCCACCACCGCGATCGTCATCAGCCTGTTCGCCTTCGTGCTGGTCGGCGGCATTGCCCTGGTGCTTGGGCGCGGCGTGTTCCGGCTGGTGGGCGGGGAGCCTTCCGAGGTCGCCGATGCGCTGCAGCGCATCGCCCAGGGCGACCTGACCCAGCGGCTGCACGCGGCTCCCGGCGATACCGAGAGCATTCTCGCGGCGACCTGCAGCATGCAGGCCCAGATGCACGACCTGATTGCCGCCACCGTTCAGAGCGCCGACGCCGTGGTGCGGGAGTCCGAGGCGATTCGCGGCGATGCCGAAGTCCTTTCGCGCACGGCCGAGGAGCAGAGCGCGGCGACCGCCGCCATCGCCGCGGCCGTCGAGGAGTTGACCGCCAGCATCAGCGTGATGTCGGGCAGCGCCGAGGATGCGCGCCGCCTGTCGTCGGAGTCGGAGGCGCAGGGCAGCGCCGGCCTCGGCGTCGTCGCCGAGGCCACGGACACCATCCAGAAGGTGGCCGAGGCCATGACCGGCGCGACCGCCACCATGGAGGAACTGTCGGGCAAGGTCACCAGCATCAACGGCATCGTGCAGACCATCCGCGACATCGCCGACCAGACCAACCTGCTGGCGCTCAACGCTGCGATCGAAGCGGCGCGCGCCGGCGAGCAGGGACGGGGCTTCGCGGTCGTGGCCGACGAAGTGCGCAAGCTCGCCGAGCGCACCACGGCGTCCACCGAGGAGATCTCTCAGATCGTCGGCGGCGTCTGCCAGACGACGGAGGTCGCCGTGCAGACGATGGCGAACGCCAAGACCCGGGCCGAGGCGGGTGCCGAACACACCCAGAACGTGCGGGGTGCCGTCACGACCATGGCGGATTCCTCCACCAGGGTCGGCAGTGGGGTCGAGGCGATCGCCGCGGGGTTGCGCGAGCAGACGGCGGCCAGTACCGACATCGCTCAGCGGGTCGAACTCATCGCGCACGGCATCGAGGAGACCAACGCCGCGTCGAACGCGTCCAGCGAACGCACCGGCAGGCTGGTGGACCTCGCGCACTCCCTCAAGGAGAGCGTGCAGAAGTTCCGCGTCTAGCGGCTAGTGGCTAGCGCAGCAGCTCGACCACCCACTTGGTGACGGTGCCGGTCGCCTCCGCGCAGCGCTTGCCGCGCGCGGCGGCGAACGCCTGGTACTGCTCGGGGTCCCACATGTCGTAGCTGCGCCCGGTGAATTGGTACTGCAGCTCGCGGCAGGTGACGCCGCCGAACTCGTCGCGGAATCGATCCGCGAGTTCCCTGGCTTTCTTGAAGTTGCTGACGCAGCGGCCCTTGTCCATCTTGTCGCGGTCGCGACCGTACTTTGCGGACAGCGCCATCATCCCGCCGATCAGGGCGCCGCAGAGGCCGTCGCCGATGAGGCCGCATCCACCCGACAGCCCATGGCTCGCCTTGATGGTCTTGTCGTCGACGACGCCCACGGTTTCCTGCACCGCTGCCAGCACGCACTGCGGGCAGCAGCCGTAGTCGCTTTCATAGCGCAGGGCCTTTTCGTAGGCTTGTTCAGCGAGCGCTTTCGTTGCGTCTTCGTTCATCGCCGGCTCCTCCTATCAGTGCGGACTAATATACACCGGGTTCGATGTTAGTATGGCTCGTCTTCGCATCCTCTCAGAACGACTATGTGTGGCATCGCCGGCGAGTTCCGCTGGGACGGCGCTCCGGCCGACATGGAAGCCATCGGCCGGATGTGCGAGCGGCTGGCGCGCCGCGGACCGGATTCCGCAGGCACCTGGAATGAAGGCTCCGTCGCCTTCGGGCATCGCCGCCTCGCCATCATCGATCTCTCGGAACGCTCGCATCAGCCGATGGTCGACGCTGCGCGCGGCCTGTCGCTGGTCTTCAACGGCACCATCTACAACTATCCCGAATTGCGCGCCGTACTGGTGGGGCTGGGCCATCGCTTCGTTTCCGACGGCGACACCGAGGTCATCCTGCGCGCATATGCCGAATGGGGCGAAGCCTGCGTCGAGCGGCTGCATGGCGCTTTCGCCTTCGCCATCTGGGATCGCGAGGACGGCTCCCTGTTCCTGGCGCGCGACCGCCTCGGCATCAAGCCGCTGTACTACTCGCAGGCCGAAGGCCGCCTGCGCTTCGCGTCCAGCACCCAGGCGCTGCTAGCCGCGGGCGGCGTCGATACGTCGATCGACCCCGTCGCGCTGCATCATCAGTTCACCCTGCACGGCGTGGTGGCGCCGCCGCATACCATCCTGCGCGGCGTGCGCAAGCTCGAACAGGGCAGCACGCTGCGCATCGATGTACGCGGCCGCATGTCGTCGCGGCGCTACTGGAATCTGCGCGCCCAGCGCAGCCGCACGCCGCTGAGCGAGCGCCAATGGACCGAAGAGATTCATGCCGCGCTGCGGACGGCGGTGAAGAAGCGCCTCGAGATTGCCGACGTCAAGGTCGGCGTGCTGCTCTCGGGCGGACTCGATTCGTCGCTCTTGGTGGCGCTGCTCGCCGAGCAGGGCGTCAGCGACCTGATGACCTTCTCGATCGGCTTCGAGGACCAGCCGGAAGAGATCGGGCACGAGTTCCTCTACTCCGATGCCGTCGCCCAATACTTCGGCACGCGCCATCACAAATACATCGTGGCGAACAGCGAGGTGCTGCGGCGCCTGCCGGAGGCCGTCGACTGCATGGCCGAGCCGATGGTGAGCCAGGACGTGGTGGCCTTCTACCTGCTGTCCGAGCAGGTGTCGCATACGGTCAAGGTGGTGCAGAGCGGGCAAGGGGCCGACGAGGTGTTCGGAGGTTACAGCTGGCACCAGACCATGGCCGCCGAGCAGGGAACTCCCCCGATCGAGCGCCTGCGCCGCCACTACTTCGATCGCGACCACGAGGAATTCATCGGCATGGTCGCGCCGCACTATGCGGGCGAGGACGTCAGCGGCGCGCTGCTGGAGAGCCGCCTGTCCGCGCCCTTTGCCGACGATTTCGTCGACCAGATGCTGCGCGCCGAGACCACGCTGCTGATTACGGACGATCCGGTCAAGCGGGTCGACAACATGACCATGGCCTGGGGGCTGGAGGCGCGCGTTCCCTTCCTCGATCATCATCTGGTCGAACTGGCCGCCGCCATGCCGGCCGAACTGAAGCTCGGCTCGGGCGGCAAGCATGTGCTCAAGCGAATCTCGCGCGGCCTGCTGCCCGACCTGGTGATCGATCGCCCCAAGGGCTATTTCCCGGTGCCGGCGCTGAAGTACGTGCGCGGTCCCTTCCTCGACTTCATGCGCGACATCCTCGATTCGCGTGCCTGCCGGGAACGTGGCGTGTATCGCCGCGAGTATGTCGAGAAGCTGCTCGCCGAGCCCGAGCGCCACTTCACGCGCATCCAGGGCAGCAAGCTTTGGCATCTGGCGCTGCTGGAGTATTGGCTGCAGCGCAACGTCGACGGCGCGTAGCCGTCTCCCTGCGCCAGGCTGTTGCGGGCTCGGTAGGCGTAGCCCGATCGAGCTAATGACATCGGTCTGGGCGGCGCGCAAGAATGCGCAACGGATATCCGCGCCATGCTTCGCGGCCGGTCCTTCGGTTTGTTCTCAATTCACGAAATGGAGGCAGTCTTGAAAAGACGAGCAATCGTTCTGGTGCTGGCGGGAATGACGCTGGCCGGCGTGGCGGAGCAAGCGGCCGCGGCCAGCATCGACAGCGTGTTCCGGAGAGTCGTGGCCATGGATGGCGTGAGTCCCGCTGAATCGCAGTCGTCGACGACGACCGGGTATTGGGGGGCAACCGTGTTCCAATACAGTCCGAGCGGCCTGCCGCCCGTGTCTGCGGCGAATCAGGGCTCGTTCGTGAATACGATCGACAACGGGGCGACGCTCCTGTTCGCTGGCAGCTCGCAGGGAGGATGGGGGCAGGTCAGTACCAACGTGTTCCGGCCCGGCGGATCGGGAATTTCGTCGCTGTTCCTCGGATTCACGGTGGACACGAATGCGTCGTGGTCCTGGTATGGCGCTGTCGTCCAGAGCAGCGGCGACGGGGACTTCGCGGCGGTCACTCTTACCGACGTGAATACCCAGGCCACCATCTTCAGCGACGACTCGCCTGGCACCTTCAATATTTCGGGCTCGCTCACGGCCGGTCACGACTACCTGTTCAGCATCGTCGCCACCGCTGCTTTCAACCGGATCAATAGCGACGGCGATTCGGGGTTCGCCGAGGGAGTCTTCAGGGTGAGCGAGGTGACCACGCCGGTGCCTGAGCCAGAGAGCTACGCGATGATGATCGCGGGTCTCGGCGTACTGGGCGCCTTCGGTCGCCGACGGAAGAGGGCCTGACGTCCGTCGGTCTCCCAAAGCAGGCCCCGCTTCGGCGGGGCTTGTCGTTTCTGCGCCCTCGCGGCTCAACGGTGGTAGGCTGCGGAATCGTGCATGCGAGGGCATACCCATGAAGAGACTCTCAGTCACCATCGCGCTTGAGATGGAAGTGCCGGACACGTGGGAAGTCCGCACCACCTCGGAAGGAACATCCGTGCTGAAAATCGGTCCCGATCAATACATGGATCTGACTTTCGAACCGATGCTGGCCAAGAACCCCGAGGATACCTGGACCAACAGCGGCGACGACGAGTTCGTGAACTCCCTGCTCGACATGGTCGTCACCGAGGACGTCACCTACGAGCTGGCGCAGATCCAGTAAGCCGCGTTTTCCATCGGGCAGATGCCCTGACTAGGACATCGCCTTGCCGTCTTCGAACTCGCCTCCGGTTGGCCCGCCGGGAGGCAGCCGTACGCCCCAGAGGACGCTTGCGGCCCCCTGTTCCACCGACCGCGGCGCGCCGGGGCCGCCCATGTCGGTGCGGACCCATCCGGGGCTGATGGCATTGACCAGGATGCCGCGCCCCCTCAACTCCTTGGCAAACAGGCGCGCCATCGCGGTGAGCGCCGCCTTGCTCTCCCCGTAGCTGCCCGGGGCTTCCCTTGCAAGACGCTCGATATCGTCCAATGACAGCCGCGGGTCCGAGAGCCGCCTGACCAGTGCGGCGGGCTGCGCCGGCAGCCGCCCGAGACCGCTCGTCACCATCACGACGCGCGCATCGGAAGCGAGCAGCGGTTCCAACGCGCGGGTCAGCAGCAGCGGACCCAGCACATTCACATCCCAGATCAGCCGTGCCGGCCCCTTGTAGACGCCGGCATTGTTGACCAGGGCATCGAGTCGCCGGTTGCGCGCACGGAGCCTTTCGACCAGCGCTTCGATCGATCCCGGATCTGCCACGTCGAGGGCTTCCGCCTGCGTTCCCGGAGGCGCCGATGCGCGATCGCGCACGCCCGCCAGGACGCGCCAGCCTTCCGACGCGAGAGTGACGGCGACCTCGCGCCCGATGCCGCGGCTTGCGCCCGTAACCAGTGCCGTCTTCGTGGTCATCGCAACTCCGATTGTTACCCGATCAGAGTGAGATTCGCCATCTTCGGCCGGGTTCTCGCCTCAACTTAGTTCCGTTGCGGCGGTCGAAACCGTCGTCGATGCGAACCAAGGAGCAAGATATGGCTCACGCAATCGAAAACCCTATCGGGACGGACGGTTTCGAATTCGTCGAATTCACGAGTCCCCAGCCGGACGATCTCGACCGCCTGTTCCGGCAACTGGGTTTCGCCGAAGTCGGCCGGCATCGGCGCAAGAACGTCAGCCATTATCGCCAGGGCGACATCAATTTCATCCTGAACCGGGAACCGGAGAGCCAGGCGGCCCGGTTCGCGGCGCGCCACGGCCCCTCGGCGAACGCCATGGCGCTGAGGGTCAGGGACGCCGCGCAGGCGTATGACGAGGCCCTCAGGCGCGGTGCCATTCCGGTCGAGCAACCGGTGGGTCCGATGGAGCTTCGCATCCCGGCCATCGCCGGCATCGACGGCCTGACCATCTACCTGGTCGACCGCTACGGCGCGCGGACGATCTACGACGTCGACTTCCGCCCCACGGGCGACGCACGAACCGATACGGCGGGGCTTATCTCGATAGACCACCTGACGCACAACCTGCAGCGCGGTCATCTCGAGCTGTGGGCGGAATTCTACGAGCGCGTGTTCGGCTTCCGCGAGATCCGGTATTTCGACATCCGCGGCCAGCATACGGGCCTGGTCAGCCGCGCCATGACGAGTCCCTGCGGCAAGATCAGAATTCCGCTCAATGAAAGCCGCGACGAGCATTCGCAGATCGAGGAATTCCTCGCCCGCTACCACGGCGAAGGCATCCAGCATATCGCGCTGGCCACCGACGATATCCACGCCTCGGTGGAGGCCCTGCGATCGCGTGGCGTCGCCTTCCGGACCACGCCGGCCGCGTACTTCGACGCCGTCGACGCGCGCCTGCCGGGCCACGGCGAAGACCTCGCGCGCTTGCGGGACAACGGCATCCTGATCGACGGCGGTCCGCAGGCGGGCCTGCTGCTGCAGATATTCACCGAGGACGCCATCGGTCCGATCTTCTTCGAGATCATCCAGCGCAAGGGCAACGAGGGCTTCGGCGAAGGGAATTTCCGCGCGCTGTTCGAGTCCATCGAGCGCGAGCAGATCCGCCGCGGCGTGCTGCAGGAGTGAGCGCATGACAAAGCGTCCGCTGACGTTTCCCCGCGTCGAAGGCCGGGCTTCGCGCCAGGCGCACGCCGACCTGCCGGCCGGCACGTACGAGCGCGAACTCGGCCGCGAAGGCTTCTACGGCCCCGCGACGCAGATGCTGCACGCCCATCCGCCGACCGGCTGGACCAGCTTCGAAGGCCCGCTGCGCCCGCGCGCCTTCGACTTGGCGCGCATCGAGTCCGACTCGTCTTCGCCATGGCGCGCCGCGATCGTGCTGCGCAACGCCAGCCTCGCCGTGCGCTGGTGGCGCTGCACGAAACCCATGACGCGACTGGCGCGCAACGCCGACGGCGACGACCTGCTGTTCGTGCATCGCGGCAGCGGCGAGCTGTACTGCGACTACGGACATCTCTCCTATCGCGCCGGCGACTACCTGCTGCTGCCGCGCGGCACCATGTGGCGTCTCGCGCCGCACGAGCCCAACGCCTTGCTGATGATCGAGGCGGCCAACGGCGCCTACGGTCTTCCGGAAAAGGGCATCGTCGGCCGGCACGCCGTGTTCGATCCGGCGATGCTGGACGTCCCGCAACTCGACGACGCATTCCTGCAGCAGCAAGGGGAAACGCCATGGCAGGTGGAAATCAAGCGTGCGGACGCGATCTCGGTGGCCGGCTATCCGTACAACCCGCTCGATGCCGTCGGCTGGCACGGCGACCTGGCGCCCGTCCGGCTCAACATCGCGGACATCCGGCCGCTGATGAGCCACCGCTATCACGTGCCGCCGTCGGCGCACGCGACCTTCGTGGCGGATCGCTTCGTCGTCTGCAGCTTCGTGCCGCGGCCGTTCGAGAGCGATCCGGCTGCGCTGAAGGTGCCGTTCTTCCACAACAACGACGATTACGACGAGGTCATCTTCTACCACGCGGGGAAGTTCTTCAGCCGCGACAACATCGGACCGGGCATGCTGACGCTTCATCCGGCCGGCGTGACGCACGGGCCGCATCCCAAGGCGCTGGCGCATGCCTTCAAGCCGGCCGCCGCCGCCACCGACGAATACGCTGTCATGATCGACGCACGCGACCCGGTGACGGTCGGCGCCACGGCGCAAGACGTCGAGCGCAAGGACTATGTCAACAGCTGGCGGAGCGTGCCATGAGGCTCGCCTCGCTGAAGGCGGGGCGCGACGGACGCCTGGTCGTCGTCTCAAGCGACCAGAAGCGCTGCGTCGCCGCCGAGGGGATCGCTCCGACGCTGCAGGCGGCGCTGGACGACTGGCCGCGCTGCGCTCCCTTGCTGGCCGCGCTGGCACGGCGGCTCGAACTCGGCCAATGCCCGGATGCGATCGGCTTCGCCGCGGAGCAGTGCGCCGCGCCGCTGCCAAGGGCCTATCAATGGGCGGACGGCTCGGCCTATCTGCACCACGTGGAGCTCGTCCGGCGCGCGCGCGGCGCGGAAATGCCCGCCGGCTTGCGGCATGATCCCCTGATCTACCAGGGCGGCTCCGACATCCTGCTCGGCCCCAACGACCCGATCGCCGCCGCGGACGAGTCATGGGGTATCGATTTCGAAGCGGAAGTCGCGGTCGTCACCGACGACGTTCCGGCCGGCACATCGACGCTCGAGGCGGCGTCGCACATCCGGCTGCTGATGCTGGTGAACGACGTGTCCCTGCGCAACCTGATCCCAACGGAGTTGGCCAAGGGATTCGGGTTCTTCCAGTCCAAGCCCCCCTCGGCGTTCGCGCCGCTGGCCGTCACGCCGGACGAACTCGGCACGGCATGGGACGGCGCACGGCTGCATCTGCCGCTGCTGAGCCGCCTCAACGGACAGTTCTTCGGCCGTCCGAACGCGGGCATCGACATGCAGTTCGGCTTTCCGGAACTGATCGCGCACGCGGCGCGCACCCGGCCGCTCGGCGCCGGGACCATCGTCGGCTCCGGCACCGTCTCGAATCGCGATCCGGATGCGGGCTGCTCCTGCATCGCCGAGCGCCGGGCGCAGGAGACCGTCGAGCGCGGCAAGCCGCAAACGCCGTTCCTGCGCTTCGGCGACCGCATCCGCATCGAGATGCTGGACGCCGAGGGACGCAGCGTCTTCGGCGCCATCGAGCAGACGGTAGTGCGCGCATGATCCGCCTCTACAGCTACTGGCGCTCGTCCGCCGCCTACCGCGTGCGGCTGGGACTGCATGTGAAGCGCCTGCCGTTCGAGTACGTCGCGGTCGACCTGCGCGACGGCCGCGGACCCGCGAATCCGGCCTATCTGGCGCTCAATCCGCAGGCGTTGGTGCCGACGCTGGTCGTCGACGGCATGGCCATCGGCCAGTCGCTCGCCATCCTCGAATACCTGGACGAGCGCTACCCGGCGCCGCCCCTCCTTTGCGCCGATCCGCTGGAGCGTGCCCGCGCGCGGCAGATTTCGCTGGCCATCGCGGCGGACCTGCATCCGCTCAACAACCTGCGCGTGCTGGGCTACCTCGAAGACGCCTTCGATGCCGACAAGCCCGGCAGGATGGCCTGGTATCACCATTGGCTGCGGCTGGGCCTCGATGCGGCCGAGCGGCTGGTTCATCCCGACGGTCCCTACGCGATGGGAACGCAGCTGGGCTTGGCGGACCTGTTCATCGTGCCGCAACTCTACAACGCCCGCCGCTTCGGCTTTCCGCTCGACGACTATCCGCGCCTCGTGCGCATCGACGGGGTCTGTGCGCGGCTCGATGCCTTCGTTCAAGCGCTGCCGGAGCGGCAGCCGGACGCGCCCGGCGAGGGCTCGTAAGCGCGGTCGCCGGCGGTGGCGGAGTCCGGATCGAGATCCTCCAATCGGCCCAGCTGTGCGTAGAAGGCGCCGAAGTCCTCGTTCATCGCGCGGAACAGGGTGTCGAAATCCGGCAGCACGAAGTAGCAGCGCTGGAATGCGTCGATCATGTAGCGGGTGCGCATGACCCGGACGAGGTCGAACCACCAGCGGCGAGGCGCGGGGCTTTCGACCGAGTAGAGCGTTTCCGCCTTGGAGGAGAGCATTCCCGCGCCGTACGCCTTGAGGCCGGCCGCGGTATCGATGAGCCCGAATTCGACCGTGTACCAGTAGAGCCGCGCCAGGCGGGCGAGGGCGCCTGCCGCCGCTGCCTCGACGCCTTTGGCGCCGTAGGCGGCAAGATAGTTTGCGAACACCGTGTCCAACAGCATCGGCACGTGTCCGAAGAAGTCGTGGAACAGATCCGGCTCGACGAGGAAGTCGATCTCGTCGGGTCTTCTGACCCAGACGCTCACCGGAAAGCGGCGCGCCGCGAGATGCGAGAAGAAGGCCTCGTCGGGGATAAAGCCCGGTACGGCGACGAGGCGCCAGCCCGTGCGCGCCTCGATGAAGTCGCTGGCCCGCTCGAGATTGGGAATCTCGTCCGCGCCGAGCAGGCCGACCCCGCGGATGAATTCCGGGCAGGCATAGTCGCGTGCGGCTGCACTCTGCCGCCGGATCAGCTCGCGCCACAGCGCATGGTCCGCCTCGCTATAGCCGCGCATGTCCTGCTCGACCGTGAAGTCCGGCCGCGCGCCGGCGTAGTTGCCGCGCAGGCTGCTGTTCGAATGGGCGCCCAGCATGGCGACATATCCATTCAATGACCTGTCGGGTGGACACTCAATGAGGCGAGACGTTCGTCGGCTGTCTGTATGCCCACCTTGCGATCGGTGCGTTGCTTGTCTTGAATACCGGAAGAGAGGAGCGCGCCATGAGATCGATGAGGCTGGCAGCAACGCTGATGGCGGTCGCGGCCCTGTCGCTGCCGTTGTCGTCCTACGCGCAACATCACGGGCATGTGCACCATGGCGGCGACGATGGCGGCTGGTTCCCTTGGCTGCTGTTGGGCGCCATTACGGCGATCGCCCTGACGGCTCCGCCGCCGCAGCCTGTCGTCGTACAGCCCGCCGTGATTCCCACCGCGCCCGCTCCGATCATCGTGGCGCCCCCGAGTCCGGCCATGGCAGCGCCGGCCGAGGTGCCGCAGGCCATGTGGTACTACTGCGATGCGGTCGGCAAGTACTATCCGTATGTCGCGACCTGCCCGACGGGTTGGACGCCCGTGCCGGCTGTGCCGCCGGGGGAATGACCGCCTGATCGAGGGAGAAGTATCGCTGGCGCCCAAGTCAGGAATCGAACCTGAGACCTACCGCTTAGGAGGCGGTCGCTCTATCCACTGAGCTACGAGGGCGAAGGCGCGTATTGTAGCGGGTCGCGCGTCAGCCGGCCATGCGGTAGGCGACGACGGCGCCGATGAGGCCGCCGAAGAACAGCGTGATGTGGGCCACCGACCACCAGCTGAAGCTCGACGCCAGTTCTTCCTGTGGCTTGGCTGAGATCAGGTAGAGACGCCCGTCCGCGGGCTTCTGCAGCATGTGGATGCCGGACGATGCCGCGGTCTCGTTCACGATCTGGTTCGCTTCGCGGCGAGCCTGGGCGCGCGCCAGCTCCCACTCCTTCATGTCGATCTCGCCGTCGCCGTCGAGATCGAAGCGCCTGAGCAGCTCCGGGCGGTTGCGCTTCCAATCATCGAGGATGGACTTGACCACTTCGTCCCGGTCCAGCTTGAGGTCGTCGGCGTTGCGCGTCTTGAACTCGCCCAGCACGTAGACCTCGTCGTTGCAGCCCAGCCACTCCTCGAAATACCGGCGGTCCGTCTCATGCCAGCGTTCGCGGTGGATCGAAACGATGTCTGCCCCGGCCGGATCCACCAGGCATTCGCCGGTGCCGTCCTCGACGAGGAACGATGCGTCCGATTCGCCCTGTGACTCCATCTCCCAATGATCCTTGTCCCTCCGGTGTTCGACCGTATAGCGATACCAGAGACAGGGCAGGTGGCGCAGCTGCGATACCACCGGGGTGCCGCCCAGCGCGCGGCCGCGTCCGATGATCTCGGCGTAGCCCTGGGCGGCGGAGGCGATCTTGGACGTCGGCGTGTCGCGGATGGCGCGGCTGCGCTGGTAGGTGGAGATCCAGGCGAACAGGCTGACGGCGGCGATGAGTCCGGCGCAAAAGACCCAGGCGATCGGTTCCCCGATCTGGATGCCGGCATAGACGATCAGGCCCTGCAGGCCGCCGTTCGTGAGCAGGCGGCCGTATTCGCGCCGCAGCGACAGGACCAGTTCGTCCATGGGGCGCCCGGCAGCGGCGTCAGCTGAACAGCGCCTTCATGTCGACGTCGGCTTTCTCGCTCGAGGAAAATTCGAGCAGCGGCTTCTGGTCGAAGCCGAAGGCCCGGGCGATCAGGGCGTCCGGAAACTGCTCGACGCGCACATTGTTGATGTTCACCGAGTCGTTGTAGAGCTCGCGCCGGTCGGCGATCGCGTTCTCGAGCGAACTGATGCGGCCCTGCAGTTGCATGAAGCTCTCGTTGGTCTTGAGTTCGGGATAGGCCTCCGCCACGGCGAAGATCCGGCCGACGCCGGCGCGCAGGGCGGCTTCGGCCTGGCCGAGCGCCTCGACGTCCTGGTTTTCGCGCGCCACCTGCACGCGGGAGCGGGCCTCGATCACGCGCTGCAAGGTCTCCTGCTCGAACTGCTTGTACTGCTTGCAGGTCTCGACCAGCTTGGGCAGTTCGTCGTGGCGCTGCTTGAGCAGCACGTCGATGTTGGCCCAGGCGCGCGCCACGGCGTGCTTGACTTGCACCAGGCCGTTGTAGAGCATGACGCCGTAGACGAACACCACCAGCAGCACGGCGAAGAACAGGATGGATCCCAAGCCCATGACGATCTCCCAAGGCGATGAATGCGCGCGACATGATACGGCAGGTGCGGCGCGGCGCAAACTGGCGTGGCGGGTCGTCGGGTTGATCCTGCTGCTCGTGCTGGCGGCCCTTGCCTTCGTCGGCTATCGGCAGCCGGAACTGCTGCTCGATTACGTCAACCTGCGCTACTGCGGCTAGCTTCGGCGCCTTCGGCTTCCGGCTCGGGCACGCCGATGCGCTTCCTCACCGCCTCGTCGCCGAGGCGCAGCAGCTCGCCGATCGCCGCGTAGTCGTCGGGCAAGGCGGCGTCGTTCCAGCCGTTGGCGGAATGGCGCGCCAGGTCGACCGCCAGCTTGACGTTGCGCACGCGCGGATGGTCGGCATGCTGGGGGTCCATCAGCTTGGTGAGCAGCCCCGGCAGCTTCCATTCCTCGGCGAGGGCGAGCTTGAGTTGGAACAGCGGCACGCCGAACGCCTCTTCCTGGATCGCCACCGAGCGCAGGGTCGGATCGGCCGCCTGGCGCTCCTTCACGCGGATCGCCAGCGCCGGCGCGAAGCACCACATGAGGATCTCGGCGAAATCGTGGAGAAGGGTGGCGACGATGACTTCGTCGGTATTCAGGTCATGGCGGTACACCGCCCAGTCGCGCGCCCAGGTCACCGCCTTGCGGGCACGGGCGACGACCTTGAGCAGGCCGAGCAGCGCCTTCGGATGGCTCTTGAGGCGGTCCTCGACCAGCGGCAGGTTCTGGAAGGTGTTGAAGAAGGGCCCGATGCCGATCATCATCAGCGCGCGCTCGATGGTGGTGATGTCGGTGCTCTGCCGCTTGCCGCGGTGCTGCTCGATGAAGGCCAGCACGCGCAGCATCATCAGCGGGTCGTGCATGATGACGGCCGACAGCTTGCGGCCATTGACGTTCTCGGCGTTTTCGCGCAGCGCCTCGATTTCGGCGGCGGTGTGGCGCAGCACCGGCAGTTCGACCTGCCGGTAGATGGCGATCCAGCTGTCAAGCTCGCCGATGCGCTGGTCGACGAAGGTCGGCGGCGGGGAGGGCGTGTTCATCGGTCCGGATTGTCGTCGGCAGTTTCGTTATCGGGGGCGGGAGAACCCGCTTTTGCGCCGGCTTAAGCTGCCTTGCTCGAGCGCACCTTTCCCGCTAGAATACACGGTTTTCCAACCTTGCCCTACCCGTTTGCGCATGCGGGAGGGATTCACAGCCACAAGGAGATTGCATGCGACATTATGAAATCGTTTTCATCGTCCATCCTGACCAGTCCGAGCAGGTGCCGGCGATGATCGAGCGTTACAAGACGCTCGTGACCAGCCGCAACGGCGGCATCCACCGCCTGGAAGACTGGGGCCGCCGCCAGATGGCCTACCCGATCCAGAAGGTTCACAAGGCCCACTACGTCCTGATGAACATCGAGTGCGACGGCGAGACGCTGGCCGAACTCGAGAACGCCTTCAAGTTCAACGACGCCGTGCTGCGCCACCTGACGGTCAAGATGACCAAGGCGGTCGTCACGCCCTCGCCGATGATGAAGGAAGAGAAGGCGAAGTCGCTGACCGCGGCGCCCGCGGCCGAAGCGAAGGCGGAACAGCCCGCTGCCGCGGCCTGAAGCTGAAGCGGCTCGCGCGGCGGCCAACCGGGTCGTAATCGCCGGGAAGCTGCTGGAGCGGAGCGCCTTGCGCTACACGCCCGCCGGAGTGCCCGCCGTCGAATTCCGCCTCGGCCACGAGTCGGAACAGATCGAGGCGGCGAAGCCCAGGCGGGTCGAATGCGAAATGGCGTGCCTGGCTCTGGGTCCCGCGGCGCTGCTGCTCAAGGACGCCGCTGCAGGCGTGGGACTGGAACTCACCGGGTTCCTCGCCGCGAAGAGCGTCAAGAGCCGAAGCCCCGTGCTGCATGTGACGAATATCGAATTTTTGGAAGGAAACGAAAATGGCTTTCAAACCCAAGGGTAAGCTGGCTGGCAAGAAGAAGGACGACAAGGGCCGCAGCCTGTTCAAGCGCCGCAAGTTCTGCCGCTTCTCGGCCGAGAAGATCGAGTACATCGATTACAAGGACATCGACATCCTCAAGGATTTCATCGGCGAAAACGGCAAGATCATGCCCGCCCGCATCACCGGCACCAAGAGCGGCTACCAGCGCCAGCTCTCCACGGCCATCAAGCGCGCCCGCTTCCTGGCGCTGATGCCCTACACCGACCTGCACCAGTAAGAGGAGACCGCCATGCAAGTGATTCTGATGGAAAAGGTGGTGAACCTCGGCGGCCTTGGCGACGTGGTCAAGGTCAAGGACGGCTATGCCCGCAATTACCTGATCCCGCAGGGCAAGGCCAAGCGCGCCACCGAAGAGAACAAGAAGGTCTTCGAAGCCAAGCGCGCCGAACTTGAAAAGGCTCAGGCCGAGAAGC